>NZ_CAXGLS010000005.1:0-88359 GCF_964010655.1 uncultured Idiomarina sp. | reverse complement strand
GGGAATCGAACCCGCGTCATCAGCTTGGAAGGCTGAGGTAATAGCCACTATACGACACCCGCTGAAACATTGGGCCACCTCAAAACCAAGAATTGCGTGGTGGAGGGGGCAGGATTCGAACCTGCGAAGGCTGAGCCGTCAGATTTACAGTCTGATCCCTTTGACCGCTCGGGAACCCCTCCCAAAAAGTGCAATTTGAATTGGTGCCGGCAGAGAGAGTCGAACTCCCGACCTACTGATTACAAGTCAGTTGCTCTACCAGCTGAGCTATGCCGGCACCCCGGTTAGGTGGAGCGCATTCTATGGTACTAAATTTGATAGTGCAATAGCTTTGCGCGATTTTTTTTAAGTTTTTGATGCGATTGGTTAGTTTTTGCCTAATTCGGCGATTTTGTAACCAGAATTTAAGAGATTTTGCCTTGTTTCAGTCATTACTGCAACAAGGCAAATCAATTTATTTTGCGAACGGATGACGCAAAATAATCGTTTCTTTACGGTCGGGACCGGTAGAAATAATATCAACGGGCACTCCCGTTAGTGCCTCAATACGTGAAATATACGCAAGCGCTTGCGGTGGCAACTGATTATGTTCAGTAACGCCGACCGTGCTTTCCTGCCAGCCAGGCAATGTTTCATAGACCGGTTCTACCGCTTCATAGTCCTCGGCAGCCATTGGTGGGTATTCACTAATGGTCCCATCGGGTAGTTTGTAGCTGGTACAAATTTTTAATTCATCCAAACCATCTAACACGTCGAGTTTAGTTAGGCAGAATCCACTCACTGAATTGATTTGTACTGCGCGACGCATCGCGACCGCATCTAACCAGCCAGTACGACGCTTACGACCTGTCGTTGCACCAAACTCATGACCTTTAACGCCAAGATGCTGTCCCACGTCACAATCTAATTCAGTTGGAAATGGCCCGCTGCCTACACGTGTCGTATAGGCTTTAACAATACCCAGTACGTAGTCAATGTAACGAGGACCAAAGCCAGCGCCTGTCGCAACACCACCCGCTGTCGTGTTGGATGATGTCACGTAAGGGTAAGTACCGTGATCAATATCAAGAAGGGTGCCTTGTGCGCCTTCAAACATGATCTCTTCACCGCTCTTACGCGCTTTATCAAGCAATGCCGGTACGTCGGCAACCATCGGTTTTAACAGCTCGGCAAATTCTCTGCATTGCTTTAATACTGCATCAAAATCAATCGCAGGTTCATCGTAAAGTTTGGTGAGTGCAAAATTGTGGAAATCGGTTAATTCTTTAAGCTTGTCTTCTAAACGCGCAGCATTAAATAGGTCACCCACGCGCAAACCTCTGCGCGCGACTTTATCTTCATAAGCAGGGCCGATACCTCGACCTGTGGTACCTATCGCTTCCTTACCTAACGCACGCTCCCGCGCTTGGTCTAAAGCGATGTGGAAAGGCAAGATTAATGGGCACGCCTCACTGATACGCAGACGTTCTTTTACTGGCACATTCCGCGCCTCTAACATCTCCATTTCTTCCATTAAGGCTTCAGGCGAAAGTACCACACCATTACCAATCACACATTGTACGTTGGTGCGTAGTATGCCCGACGGAATTAAGTGAAGTACGGTTTTTTCACCATCAATAACCAATGTATGACCGGCATTGTGACCCCCCTGATAACGCACGACGAGCGATGCTTTATCCGTTAGTAGATCAACAATTTTACCCTTACCTTCGTCACCCCATTGGGTGCCTAGAATCACGACGTTTTGACTCATGTTTGCCCCGCTTAAAAAAAATCGACGTAATTTTACCCTGTTGCGTTCGGTTTGTATATGGACATAAAAAAGCCCGCGATGACGCGGGCTTCAATTTGTTTGAGCTTACTCTTTCGGCTCGCCTTGAAGATCCTGAAGGTACCGGAAGAAATCACTCTCCGCATCAAGCACCAGTACGTCCGATCCCGAGCTGAACGATTCGCTGTATGCTTGCATGCTACGAATGAATGCAAAGAACTCTGGATCTTGTTGATAAGAGTCCGCATAAATCTTCGCAGCTTGCGCATCACCTTCACCTCTTAGTTGGCGAGATTGGCGCTTAGCATCCGCTAACATAACGGTTACGCGTGCATCCACATCAGCACGGATAATTTCCGCCTGCTCACGGCCTTCTGAACGGTGTTCAGTCGCGACAGCTTGACGTTCAGCGCGCATCCGCTGGTAAATAGACTGACTTACTTCATCTGGTAAGTTAATCTGCATCACTCGTACATCGACGACTTCGACACCCAGGTCAGAAGCGCTTTCAGCCCCTTTAATAAGGGCTTCACGCATCAGTTCATCACGCTCACCAGACACGATATCGGAAATGGTGCGGCTACCAAATTCACTACGTAAGCCACTGTTAATCCGTCGAGTCAGCAAGGCCTCAGCCTGCATCTTATTACCACCATTGGTACTCAAGTAGAAAGTAGAAAAGTCATTGATGCGCCACATTACGTAAGTATCAACGATCAAATCCTTTTTCTCACTGGTAACAAAACGGTCTGGATCACCATCAAGCGTTTGTAAGCGAGCATCTAAGCGTTTTACTTGCTCGATAAATGGTATTTTAAAGTGCAAGCCAGGTTCAAAAACCATCGCCTCGCCAGTCTCAGCATTACGCTCAACCTTACCAAATTGAATAAGAATGGCACGCTCGCCCTCTTTAACAACATAAAGAGACGACAAACCCAAAGCGACGAGCACTACTACAATAATTGCGATTAAATTTTTCATAATTATCGACCCCCGCCACGCGTATTTGTACGACCCGAATCAGTCGAGCTATTCGACCCAGCTCCGCTATTGCGTGACTGGTTCATGTTGGTGTCGGTTGGCACGCGTAAAGGCGATAGGTCATTAACCTTTCTTCCTTGTTTTTCAAGAATCTTGTCGAGGGGCAGATACATCATGTTATTGCTGCCTTCAACATCGACCAACACTTTCGGTGTTTTAGCATAGAGGTCTTGTAAGGTATCTAAGTAGATACGCTCACGAGTAACCTGCGGCGCGTTTTTGTACTGAGGTAACAGTTCGTTAAAGCGAGCCACTTCACCTTGAGCCTCTAGGATGATCTGCTCTTTATACGCTTGCGCTTCTTGCAGCATACGACGTACTTGACCACGTGCCAAAGGCTCGACTTCACGTGCATACGCTTCCGCTTCACGGATAAAGCGTTCTTCGTCCTCTTGCGCAGCGATTGCGTCATCAAATGCTTCTTTAACCTCTTCTGGCGGACGCGCTGGGAGCAGGTTAATATCTACGATTTGCAGACCCATTGAATACGGGTCGATGGTACGTTCAAGTAAGTCAAGCGTACGCGCACGAACATCCTCACGACCGCGTGTTAGGACTTCATCCATGGTCGTGTGACCCACCACGTAACGTAAAGCACTGTCCGTCGCACGGGACAAAACTTGATCCGCGTTATCAACATTGAACAAGTAGTTACGCGGATCGACGATACGGTACTGCACGTCCAGTTGTACTACCACGACGTTTTCGTCTTGGGTCAACATAAAGCCTTCGGTGCTATCAGAGCGAATGTTGTTAACGTCCACATGCTCGACTGTATCAACGAACACAGGGCGCCAATGCAGACCCGACTCGACAAGCGTATGGAAGTTACCAAAACGCAATACAACGCCTCGATCAGCCTCTTTTACTGTGTAAAAACCTGCAATAAACCAGATGATGACAGCGAGTACTGCGATAATGCCGATGCCCTTCGCCGGGATGCCCGACTTGCCACCACCACTGCCTTTATTTCCACCAAAACCTAACTTGGCAAAAAATTTTCGCAGCGCCTCATCAAGATCTGGGGGTCCCTGATCGTTCCCCCCTTGGTTTTTCCATGGGTCGCGGTCTTTGTTACCGCCATTCCCCGGTTGGTTCCATGCCATGGATGACTCCGTTAAAGTTAAAAAAATCGTTTACTGAATATAGTTGTCGAGTCGATTGTCGTATTCTTTCTGTAATTTATTCCAATCCACTACCGACATTTTAATGTCGAGCTCTAATTCGCCTTGCTCATCTATTCGTTCTGCTGAAACGCTATTGAGTTGATACAGCGTACCACGCAGTTTACCCATAGATGGTGGCAATTTTAAGCTTAAATTGACCATTTGCGGTCCGAGTCGCTCTTTCAGAGCCTCGAAAATAAGCTCGGTGCCGATATTGTCTTGCGCTGAAACCCAGACTCTAACAGGCTTCCCTTCATCGTCTCTATCAATACGCGGCGCAGAGTCCTCCAGTTTATCAATTTTGTTGCAAATCATTAACTGCGGTACTTCACCTGCACCAATTTCACCCAGCACTTCACTCACTTGTTCAATATTGCTTTGTTGATGCTCATCGGCGACATCAACAACGTGCAACAGAATATCCGCTTCCTGCGTTTCTTGCAGCGTTGCTTTAAACGCAGCGACTAAGTCGTGCGGTAAATGACGAATAAAGCCCACAGTGTCAGCAAGAATAATGCGCCCAACATCTTCTACTTCGAGCTTTCGTAACGTTGGATCGAGTGTGGCGAAGAGCTGATCCGCAGCATAAACTCCCGACTCTGTCATGGTATTGAACAAGGTCGACTTACCTGCGTTAGTATAGCCAACAAGACTCACGGTTGGAATTTCTGCTCGTTGGCGCGCACGACGCCCCTGCTCTCGCTGCTTTTGTACCTTCTCTAGACGGCGCAAAATATTTTTAATACGTCCACGGATGAGTCTTCGGTCAGTTTCTAGCTGCGTTTCACCGGGCCCTCTTAGCCCAATGCCACCTTTTTGTCTTTCTAAGTGTGTCCAGCCACGTACTAGGCGAGTGGATATATGGCGCAGTTGCGCTAATTCAACCTGCAACTTACCTTCGTGAGTCCGCGCGCGTTGCGCAAAAATATCGAGTATTAAGCCGGTACGGTCTAAGACTCGACACTTACAAATTTTTTCGAGGTTTCGCTCTTGAGTGGGTGATAACGCGTGATTAAAAATGACAATATTGGCGTCCAACGCCTGCACCTGCTCAGCAATTTCTTCTGCTTTACCACTTCCCACGAAGTACTTAGGATTAGGCGCACTGCGAGAGGCCGTCACCACTCCAAGCGGTTCGACACCTGCTGAGCTAGCTAAAAGATGAAGTTCAGAGAGGTCTTCTCTATCGACTTCGGCGGGCAAGTCCATATGGACCAATACGGCATAATCGCCACCTTCATATCTGTCGAACAACGTTTCTAGACCTCCTCAATATTGCTTATTCTTCAATGTCACCTTGGTTGTGCACACCTTGCTGAGGCAAATAGTTTTGCGGAATACGAGCAGGCACAACGGTTGATATTGCATGCTTATAAACCATTTGGCTCACCGTGTTTTTTAATAACACAACAAACTGATCAAACGACTCAATCTGACCTTGCAACTTGATTCCGTTTACAAGGTAAATTGAGACAGGTACTCTCTCGCGACGTAACGCGTTTAAAAACGGATCTTGAAGCGTTTGCCCTTTCGCCATGGCGGATTCCTTTTTTTGTTATTAATATCCAAGTCAATGGGGTGGCCAGTTAAATGGTAGAACCTATTAATCACCCTAGACCAACGGTAAAATTTTGCAACTTAAACATGCCATAACATACGCTGCATTCCCAGTCTTTGATCTTAGGGCGAATCTTTATTTTTCAATCTTTTACCGAAAACTTTTCGGTTGGCTGTTGCAACCGCGATCGAACCTGATCGAGTTTATCATGGGCGAAAGTATCCAGCCAGTGCACATCTGGCCAGCCGCGTAGCCACGTTAACTGCCGCTTTGCAAGCTGTCGTGTCGCAATAATCCCGCGCTCTTTCATCGCCTGATAAGTCAATTCACCCGTTAAATAGTGCCACATTTGACGGTAACCCACACTGCGGATAGCGGGTAAATCCGGATGTAAGTCGTTACGCTTGAACAGCGCTTCTACTTCTTGCTGAAAGCCCTCCGCTAGCATTTGATCAAAACGCTGAGCAATGCGCTCGTGTAATAGTGCGCGCTGCTGTGGCGCAACCGCAAATTGGTAAATAGGATAATTTAAGGCACCTTGCCGTTGTTGAACTAGCTGCGTCATTGGTTTGCCAGACAACTGATAGACCTCTAAAGCACGCAATGTACGTTGCGGGTCATTGGGATGAATTCTCGCAGCCGCCTCAGGATCGACTTCGGCTAACCTTTGATGAAGTGTCGCTAAACCATGCGTATCGAGTTCAAACTGCAGTTGCTGGCGAACATTGGCATCGGATTCTGGCAAAGCCGACATGCCTTCCAACAGCGCTTTAAAATAAAGCATCGTGCCACCGACCAAAATAGGAGTGTGACCGCGTGCTAGAATCTTTTCGATTAAGCTCGTCGCATCTCGCTGGAACTCCGACGCTGAGTAAGTTTCTGCGGGATCACAAATATCAAGCAAATGATGTGGGATACCTTGCCTCTCGGCGAGACTGGGCTTTGCTGTGCCAATATCCATCCCGCGATAAATCAACGCTGAATCGACTGAAATAATCTCGCCGTCGAGTTGCTTTGCAAGTTCAATGGATAAGGCCGTCTTACCCGCGGCGGTTGGTCCGTATATGCATATCACGGCTGGACAGGTATTAAGTTTCATTGACTTCTGGCACCTTAATTTGTTGAAGCAATGTCGATGTGCTGTCTAACTGAGTCTGCCACTGCTGACACCAGTAATCCGCTTGTGACTTTGACAACATCGTGTCGACTGCAGCGTCAGCAAGAAACTCGATAATCGCCTGGTCGCTGAGTTTGCACTGTTCGAGTAACGACAGTACGCTGCTTGCAATATGCTTGCGTCGTAACATGGAGGGCACCTGAGTTACGATAAACGACGCGCCTTGCCAGTAGAAACTAACACCTGATTGAGCAAGTTCAGAACTGTACTGTGAGACCTGCTTTTTAGTCCACTCTGTTTCCGATAAGTTGATTTTTTGCTCGACAAGCAGCGGTTGCCCAGCCATGCCCTGCTGATATTGTTGCTTTATCTGTGGCTCGAGTAATCTTCTTTGAACATTAACTAAATCTAGCCAGGCTGGCTGTTCGTCGCGCCTAATGAGCGCAAAACGCCCATGGAATACATCAACAATTCGCCACTGTCGAGCGTCGACCGTAAGCTCCACCGCATTGGGTAGTATCGACGCGCCTAATCTTGACCGGTTCGCCGTATTGGATTGAGCGTGGGCACTATAGTCTCGAACAGATGGATTTGACGTTACGTGCTTTTTTGAACCACCCGTTTGGTATAAATGGCGCGGTTGCTGAGTTGCGTCTTCCACACGGTCCGACGCGCTATTCGTATCCTCTTGATGTTGGCCTAGTAATAATTGTTTGACGGTATTGAGAACGAAGTCATGCACTTGCCGTTGCTGATGAAAGCGAACCTCGTGTTTGGCGGGATGCACATTCACATCGACTTGATCCGCCGGTACCGTCAGATAAATTGCAAATGTGGGTACCCGCTCCGCCGTTAAAAACGAATCATAAGCTTGACGAATCGCATGATTGATAAGCTTATCTTTCATCATCCGCCCGTTTACAAAGCTGTACTGTACGTCGCCTTGATGTCGGCATTGTTCGGGCGCCGCAAGCCAACCCTCGATATGTATATCATGTGCGTGCTGTTGAAAGTACAACGCATCTTGAGCAAAGCCTGAGCCACAGACTTTTGCTAATCGGCGTCGCCAATGCAGTTGATCATGTTCGCTAACCGCAGGATAGTATCGGACACGTTTGCCATTGTGATTGAGAGTAATATCAATATCCCAACGGCTCAATGCGATACGCTTAATGACTTCATCAATATGGCCAAATTCAGTTTTATCTGTACGCAAGAACTTTCGTCGAGCCGGTGTGTTGTAAAAGACATCTTGGATATCGACGGTCGTACCATCAGGGTGTGACGCAGGTTCGATGCGTACCTGCATATCTTTGCCTTCCGACCAGGCTTGCCACGCCGCCGACTGTTCGGCCGGTTTGGATACCAAGCGCAGCCGCGATACCGAGCTAATACTCGCCAACGCTTCACCGCGAAAACCTAAACTCGTAATCGCTTCTAAGTCATCAATGTCAGCTATTTTACTGGTGGCATGCCGACTGAGCGCAAGCGCTAACTCGTCACGCGGAATGCCGACACCATTATCTCTTATACGAATGCGCTTAGCGCCACCTGACTCAATATCAATGACTAATTCTGACGCCTTTGCATCGAGCGAGTTTTCAACCAGTTCTTTGACGATTGAAGCAGGACGCTCAACCACTTCACCTGCAGCAATTTGGTTGGCTAGTTCAACCGGTAATTGTTTAATTGGCATTAGTCTCTCGGAATCGTCAGCTTCTGCCCAATTCTAACCACGTCACTTCGCAACTGGTTTTCACGCTTGATAGCTTTAACCGTTGTTCCATAACGTTCAGCAATTTCAGATAGGGAGTCACCCGATTTCACGGTGTACTCCATCGATGCTTGCTGAGCCAACAACGTGTTTTCGATTGGGTTATTGATAAAGTAACGTCTAATGCCGTTATAAATTGCACGAGCTAGCTTTTGTTGATGAGCGTTGCTCAGTAGTAACCTTTCTTCACTTGGATTAGAAATGAACCCTGTCTCGACCAAGATGGAAGGTTTATCCGGCGACTTAAGTACTGCAAGGCTAGCGGCTTGAGGGGCTGTTTTGTGCATTTTTGTCACACTACCCATTTCATCAATAATATGGCGAGCCGCACTGTAGGCTCCGGCAATCGACCGGTCCATTGACATATCGAGTAACGTTTGTGCCAAAAAAGGCTCGTGGCTATTACTTTGAATGATGGCCTCAGCGCCGCCGAGCAATTCAGACTGACGTTCTCGCGACTCGAGCCAACGACCGATTTCTGAGTCTGCGCGACGTTTCGATAGCACCCAAACAGAGCCGCCTCTGGGTTGAGGTGTTCGAAACGCATCTGCATGCACAGATACAAAGAAATCCGCTTTTGCATCCCACGCTTTTTGGGGCCTATCGTTTAAACCTAAATAATAGTCCCCCGTTCGCACTAAATAGGCCTGCATACTCGGATCGTCATTAATCATTTTTGCAAGTGCTCGGGCAATTTTTAGCACTACGGTCTTCTCGTAGGTTCCGCTAGGTCCAATAGAGCCGGGATCATCGCCGCCATGTCCAGCATCAACGGCAATCGTAATTTTACGATCTTTAAGTTCCTCAATCGACTTAGCAGGGCCACTGCGCTCTATCGATTTACCTTTAATATCAACCACCAGACGATCGTTATAGCGGTCGTTAGCCGGCAACGGAAAAACCTCAAACTCTGCTTGCTTATTCAGTTCAATGACGATGCGCGTTGACTGCGAGTTTTTAGGGGTACTTGTGCGTACTTTGTCTACCAACAGTGATTCGTTGGCTAAATTTTCTAACTCAGCATTGAGCTGAGTCGCGTTGAAATCGATCACAATTCGATAAGGTGTGCCCTGGTACAACTTAAAGTAGCTATAATCCGGCGCTTGGCTTAAATCAAATACAATGCGCGTCTTATCCGGAGACGGCCAGACACGGACACTCTCAATTGCATTCTGACTCGCCCAGGCCGGGGTTATTAGGCAAAAAAGTAAGACAGCAGTGATCGAACGATATAGCGTTTTTATCATTATTTTAGTTGCTTAACAATGTGTTCACCGATAGGCGTATGAGCAATACATTCAAGCTGGCGGCCCTCGTTTTCATAAGCTACATTAATCACAATATCGGCTTTCGGCAACCATCCCTCGCCACGTTCTGGCCATTCGATAAGACTCATACTTCGTTGTGAGAAATAATCGCGAATGCCCATAAACTCGAGTTCTTCTGGATCAGCGAGTCGATATAAATCAAAATGATATACCGCAATGTCTCCCAGATCGTAAGGCTCTACCAGTGTGTAAGTCGGACTTTTCACAGCGCCTGCATGTCCTAATGCTTGAATAAATCCTCGACTCAACGCCGTTTTACCCGCGCCGAGAGGACCATTTAAGTAAATCACCAAAGGCGCTTTCGCCAACTGTGCTAGACGTTTAGCCCACGTTTGCGTAGCGGCTTCATCAGCTAAGTATTGTGTTAATGTTTGATTCATGGTTTACGACTACTCCGGTGTCCAACCGTTCACTAATTTACGAATAATTGGCATTAAGTCACTGGCTAAGGTGCCTCGTGGCGCTTTTGAGCCGGCCACCTCTCCCGCTACGGCATGCCAGTATACACCAGCGGTTAGCGCCTGTGCAGGTGCTAACCCCTGTGCGAGTAAGGCACCTATTAATCCAGCCAAACAGTCTCCCATGCCGCCAGAAGCCATTGCCGGCGAGCCGCGGTCTATCAGCCAATTTCCTCTTGTTGAACTGATTAAACTGCCTGCGCCTTTTAATACGATCTGTGCATGATACTGATTGTGCAGCGCTAACGCATGTTCGAATCGGTTGGCCTCGATATCTCGCGTGTTGCACTTTAATAAGCGCGCAGCTTCTCCAGGGTGAGGCGTTAGAATCAGCTGCGAACTATGCACAGGGTCTTGCGCCAACCAGTATAGCCCATCGGCATCAATAACTTTGCAGGTATTGACGGCCATGCATGCTTGGTAAATTTTATACCCCCATTCATCACGCCCAAGTCCCGGGCCGACAACCAACGAGGTTGCCGCGTTTAAAAGGTGGTTAAGTTGCTCTGGCGCTTCAACGCCGTGCACCATGGCTTCCGGTTGTTGACTCGCGATAATACCTACATTACTCGGATGACACGCAACTGACACTTTACCTGCGCCCGCTCGTAACGCCGCAACCATGGCTAGGATAGCCGCACCGGGCATACCAGGGCCGGCACCGACAATCAGCACATGACCATGCGTTCCCTTATGAGAGTGGGCAACACGATCACCTAACCAGCCGTACGGATTTTCTGTCACACGTCGCCACGCTGGCTGCTCTAATCGTTCAAAGTACTTACCAGCCCCCAAATCTGCTAACACAATTCGTCCGACGTGACCTGGGCTGGCGCCCGTAAAGAGCCCTCGTTTGTACGCAATCATTGTGACCGTAACCTGCGCGACAATTGCCTCACCCATAATACAGCCACTATCGGCATTAATGCCTGATGGAACGTCAATCGCAAGTACTGGTACGCGAGACTTGTTAAGTGCTCTGACCCATTCCGCGAGCACTCCTTCAACAGGTCGACTTAAACCAATGCCAAACACCGCATCGACAATCAGGTCGTAATCATTTGCTGTGCAATCAGTTAGCGGTCTTTCCTCAAGTCCCAGCTCACGACACGCGCGTCGCGCTTGCAAAGCAGGCTCATGGCTAGTCTGCTTCAGCTCAGCTTTTGCATTCAATGCATACAGAGACACTTTGTAGCCTGCTTGATGGGCTAAACGCGCAACGATATAACCATCGCCACCGTTGTTGCCCTCTCCACAGCAGATTGCAATAGAAGCCCCAACGCTCACTATTCGCTCGAGTTCCTCAAACACAGAACGACCTGCCAGAGACATCAACTGCCCCAGGCTGTATCCTGCTAACTCGCCAGCGCGCGCTTCACTGCGTTGTAGCTGTTCTGCACAGTATAGATTCTGTGCTAAGCTGATGGACTGTGACGTTTCCATGCTAAAGCTCCCAACATCATGTCGAATTCTTCAATGTATTCTAGTTTGTCTTACACCGAACTTGAACAATTAGCCCAAAAAATCAAGCAATGGGGCCGAGAACTAGGCTTTCAGAAGGTCGGCATTGCCGATCTTGATTTACAAAAGCACGAGGCCACTCTACAGAACTGGTTAGATAAAGGCTATCACGGAGAAATGGGGTTTATGGAGCGCCACGGGATGCTACGCGCACGACCTGCTGAACTTCACCCAGGTTCTGTCAGAGCCATTTCAGTGCGTATGAACTATTTACCGGCCGAGGCAGGCTTTGCAAAAACACTCAATAATGACCGACTGGGCTATATTTCACGCTATGCGCTCGGCCGCGATTACCACAAATTACTACGAAAACGCCTCAAGCAATTAGGCGATAAAATAAAGGCAGAATTCGCTGACACAGATTTTCGTCCATTTGTCGATTCCGCACCCATAATGGAGCGCCCTCTCGCCGAAAAGGCGGGATTAGGCTGGACTGGCAAACACACTTTAATACTCGATAAAGACAGCGGTTCTTGGTTCTTCTTGGGGGAGCTATTAATCAACTTACCACTTCCCACTGATAGTCCAGTCGAGGAGGCGTGTGGTAGCTGTTCGGCGTGTATGACCATTTGCCCTACCCAAGCCATTGTCGCCCCTTATGAACTCGATGCTCGACGCTGTATTTCTTATTTAACTATCGAACTAAAAGGTAGCATTCCTGAGGATTTGCGCCCGCTGATGGGAAACCGTATCTACGGTTGTGACGATTGTCAGCTTATCTGCCCATGGAATCGCTACGCACAACTGACTGACGAAGCGGACTTTAATCCACGCCATTATCTGCACACACCGGAACTGCTTGCGCTGTGGCAGTGGGATGAGGAGACCTTTAACCAACGGTTACAGGGGTCTCCGATTAGGCGTATCGGTCACGAATGTTGGTTACGTAACATTGCGGTTGCGCTGGGTAATGCACGAGCAAACGCTGACGTTATTGAAGCGCTCGAATGGCGCAGTGGTCAAGTCTCGGAAATGGTACAAGAGCATATTGATTGGGCGCTCGACCGGCAACGCAGCGGCGCAGCGCAAGTGACACAACAACTTAAGCGTTTAGTGCGAGCCGTCAGTAAAGGACTACCTCGCGACGCTTAACTTACTCGGGCTTAAATACACCAATCACTTGATCGAATTCGCGCTCGCTCCCCGTGCCCTGCTGCTTGGGTTCACTAAAGCGGTGTTTACACTTCACGCACTCGACTTGTTCAACATCGTTCTCAATGAACAGCATCAAGGTGTCCATACTGTCGCACTTGGGACAGGTCGCACCGGCAATAAATCGTTTCTTTTGACGTGCCACGACAGCTCCTATGTCATAAACTACTCGGTCAATGTTACCATAGTTAAGTTGGTCAGCCCATGAAATTGGCAGACGCCCATTCACGCTCGCAGTTGAGGATTGAATAGACATTAACCATGATAAAAGCCAATCACATTTCATTAATGCGCGGCGGAAAAACGCTGCTTTCGGATACCAGTTTTACGATCTTTCCCCAACACCGGATCGGTTTGATTGGTAAAAATGGCTGTGGTAAATCCTCGCTATTTGCGCTTTTTCGTGACGAGTTACAACTTGAAGAGGGCGAGTTGCAACTACCCAATGAATGGCGAATCGCTAGCGTTGCTCAGGAAACCCCCGCCCTAGCGCGTTCAGCTATTGATTACGTGATGGACGGCGATCAAGGTTTTCGGGCGGCCGAGCAAGCTCTGCAAGCAGCCGAAGCTAAGGGAGATGGTCATGCCATTGCGCATAGTCATGAGCAATTGGCTCAACTCGGCGCGTACGATATTCGTTCGCGCGCAGCGATGTTGCTCGATGGCTTAGGCTTTCTACCAGAGCAGATTGAGCAGCCGGTAAGCGCCTTTTCGGGTGGATGGCGTATGCGTCTTAATTTGGCGCAAGCATTGATTGCCCCATCTGACCTTATGTTGCTGGATGAGCCTACTAACCACTTAGATGTTGATGCTATTTTTTGGCTCGAGTCATGGCTAAAGAGCTACTCAGGTACGTTGATTATTATTTCTCACGATCGTGACTTTCTAGATAATGTCGCCACTGATATTCTCCATGTGGAAAATCAAGTCATCTCGAGTTACACCGGTAACTACTCACAGTTTGAACATCAGCGTGCCGAACACCTCATGCAACAGCAAAGTGCATACGAAAAAGCACAAGCCATTAAAAAACATATGCAGGCTTATGTAGACCGGTTTCGCTATAAAGCGAGTAAAGCCAAGCAAGCACAAAGCCGCTTAAAGGCGATTGAGAAGCTGTCAGTCCAAGCCCCCCTGCAGGCCGAGCGGGGTATCGACTTTGAATTTTTACCGCCGGCTAAATTACCTAACCCGTTGATCAATATGCGCGAAGTGAAAGCAGGTTATGGTGACACCGTCATTCTTGAGAACATTAAACTCAATCTAGTGCCTGGCACTCGAATGGGGTTGCTTGGGCGTAACGGAGCGGGTAAATCGACCTTAATTAAAACGCTATCTGGCGCGCTCGAACCGCTTGCAGGCGAGCGAACCCTCAGCCAGGGTGTCTCTATCGGCTATTTTGCCCAGCATCAACTCGAAGCACTTGATCCCGAAGCATCGCCTTTATTGCATTTACAGCGTTTGGATAGTCAAGCTACAGAACAACAATTGCGAGACTTTATTGGAGGCTTTGGTTTTTCAGGTGACCAAGCGCTAGCACCTGTCGCTCCCATGTCTGGAGGCGAAAAAGCAAGATTAGCTCTGGCGCTTATCATTTATCAAAAGCCCAACCTTCTTTTACTCGATGAGCCCACCAACCATTTAGATATTGGTTTACGCGACGCGCTCGTTAACGCTTTGCAAGCGTTTGAGGGAGCACTTATTGTAGTATCGCATGATCGTCACCTACTCCGCACTACGGTCGACGAATTCTATCGCGTACACGATGGAAGCGTAGAGCCATTTCCAGGCGACTTAGACCAATACCACGAGTGGCTCGAGCAGCAAGCGAAACAACGACGTGAAAAAAGCTCGAGTAACACGAGCACGCACAACGATACTAAGCTCGATCGCAAAGAACAAAAGCGACGCGACGCCGAGTTTCGCAAAGAGACAAAGCCCCTCCGAGACACTATCGCTCAATCTGAGGAACAGCTAGAAAAAATCGCTGAAGCATTGGCACAGGTTCATCAGTCACTCTCCGAGAGTACGATTTATGAGACCGAAAATAAGCATAAGTTAAACAAGTTACTTGATGAGCAACGTAATTTACAGACCGAACAAGACCGACTCGAATCGCGCTGGATGGAAGCTGAAGAAGCGCTTGCTGAAATGACTGAAAGGTTTGAACAGGACACGCACGGATGAGCACTATCGAATCATTTAACCCAAGTGCCTGGCTGCGACCGCCACATATTCAAACATTACTTCCTCGCTTGGTTTTCCGTTGCCGCCAATGGTACGGTCAATGGGAGACTTTTGCGCTCAACGATGGTGACTTCATCGAGTTGTGCTGGCATCCCCACGCAACCCCTGATAGCCAACGACCGCTGGTGGTCTTGTTTCACGGTCTCGAAGGGTCTGTAGACTCCCCCTATATTTGGCAAACGATGGAGGAGCTTGCGGAGCACGACATCGACTCAGTTGTTATGCACTTCCGTGGGTGTGGTAAAACACCGATTAATCGCTTGCCGCGAGCTTATCACTCGGGTGATATCGGCGACCCAACAGCCGTCATCGTGGCATTGAGAGAGCGCTATCCTAACCGGTCAATACATACTATCGGTTTTAGCTTGGGCGGTAACATGCTTGTACAATTGATGAGTACCGAATTGGCTGATGTCCTGACCAGCGCTGCGGTGTGTTGTGCCCCACTTGACTTGATGAGCTGCTCAAAGCGAATTGATCGCGGTTTTTCACGGCTCTACCGAAAATACCTGCTGACTCCACTTAAACAGAAATTCACAATTAAACAGCAACGTGGCATGTTCAAGGATTGTACGCAGCTTAACAGCCTAGATGTGAACAAAATGACGAGCTTTCTGGAGTTTGATGATAAGGTGACGGCACCACTGCATGGATTTAGTGACGTTGAGGATTATTATCATCGCGCCAGCGGAAAACAGTTTCTTAAACAAATTAGGAAGCCGACATTGATTGTGCATGCCAATGACGATCCGTTTTTAGGTCCCGATGTCGTGCCTCATATAGACGAAATGAACCCGCACGTTACTTATGAAAAGCACCCACATGGCGGGCATATGGGGTTTATTAATTATCAACATCGGTTTTACAGTTGGCTTCCAACAAGATTAGTGAATTGGGTGAGTGAAAAAGAGGCAGAAAAATTATGATGATACCGTGGCAGGAACTCGACGCCGAAACGCTCAACAACATTATTGAAGCCGTTATTTTGCGAGAAGGTACCGATTATGGTGAGCGCGAACTTAGCTTAGCAACCAAAGTTGAACAATTGCATTCGCGCCTAAAAGAAGGCCAAGCAGTACTGGTTTATTCAGAGCTTCATGAGACTGTAGACATTGTCGATAAAGACGCTGTCACCGGCGATCTCAACGAAAGTTAGGTGGGTGAGCTATAAACACAGCTTGCCAGTCCACCTCAGGATCGCCTAAAACATAAAAGTTAGGGTTCAGTAAACTTTCAGTTTCGTTATAAGTAATCGGCTCGAAATTTTCATTTAATAAACTGCCTCCTGCCTCAGTTACAATGACTTGAGACGCCGCAGTATCCCACTCACCGGTGGGTCCTAACCGCAAAAAGCAGTCTGCTTTTCCCTCAGCAATAAAGCAGGCTTTTAATGAACAACTCCCTGTTGGCAAAGGCTGAATATCGCGTTCGGTTTGAACACGCGCCATCACTTTGTGTCGCGGCTGACGGCGGCTTATAGCTAATATCAGGGGATCATGTTGAGGATCGTTCAGCTTTCGGACCGAAATCGCCTGCTTTTGTCCCAGTGCATGCTTGTAGGCACCCTGCTCTCTTATTGCTGAGTAGAGTGTTTCACCTGGTGGCCAATAAATAACGCCAATGCTGGGCTGCCTTTCTTCAATGTAGGCAATGTTGACTGCAAAGTCTCCAGACCGAGCAATAAACTCTTGCGTCCCATCAATGGGGTCAATTAAAAAGTAAGAGGACCAGCCTGCCCGTGTACTGAGTTTCTCATGACGACTTTCTTCGGATAACACCGGAATATTTGGAAATGCCTTTTTGAGGGAGGCAACAATGAACTCGCTGGCTTTGATATCAGCAGTGGTAACGGGCGACTCATCGGCCTTTTCAGCCGTTGCAAATGCGCCGCTATCATAGAGTTCCATGACGAGTTTACCAGCATCACGAGCGACTTCGGCGAGTTTTTCAGCAATCTCAGTTAAACTAAATTGCACAGTTCGTACCTTTATTTTTTTAATTGGCGTAAAGTCATCAATAATGCCGCGACACTTCGCGCTTCTGTGAAATCCGGTTGTGCGAGGAGCTCATCTACGTTATCGAGTGACCAAACAATTTGCTCAAGGGGTTCCGGCTCGTCGCCAGCAAGCTGCTCAGGATAAAGTGAGCGTGCAGTAAACAACGTCATCTTAGCGGAAAAAAACTGAGGGGCCATGGTGACTTCGGCAAGTCGATTAAGTTCTTCACAGCCAAAACCAATCTCTTCTTTAAGCTCACGTTGAGCGGCTTGCTCAGGTGTCTCGCCGGGATCGATGAGTCCCTTCGGAAAGCCAAGTTGGTAATCATGCAGGCCGGCTGCGTATTCCCGAATGAGCATAATGTGCTGGTCGTCAACAAACGGTACAACCATGACAGCGCCACGCCCGCTCCCCTGCATGCGCTCGAATTGTCGCTGCTCACCATTGCTGAATTTAAGATCGACGGCTTCGATACGTAGCAAGCGACTTTGCGCAACTACTTCGCGTTTAAGTACTTTAGGAACTTGTCGTGATGCCATGTACTGCTCCTCCTATGCTCCCCCTACTATAACGCCTCAAAACGCTAACGCTAGTATTAAACCTGACAAAAATATTCACATTAGGCGCATAACTGCCGCTAATGTTATGATATGGAAAGCATTTCAAGCAGGATCAGCAGTGAGGTGGAAGGTGACTAAACATAAAGCAACCGAAGCAAATTTTGATGTTGCCGTTATCGGGACAGGTCCCGGCGGCGAAGGCGCTGCTATGCAGCTTGCCAAAAATGGTAAGAAAGTCGCGGTCATTGAACGTCACGATTCTATAGGTGGAGGCTGCACGCACTGGGGAACGATTCCCTCAAAGGCGCTACGGCACTCTGTAAGTCGGCTGATTGAATACAATAATAGCCCATTATTTACTGGCGTGGGTTGGCAAAGTGGCATGACATTCTCGCAGATTCTGCATTACGCATCGGGCGTCATTCGCAAACAAGTTAAATTGCGATCTTCGTTTTACGATCGCAACCATGTCACCGTTATTCACGGTAATGCATCGTTTATCGATCAAAATCGCCTTAAAGTGACCAAAAATGATGGCTCATTCGATTTTCTGAATGTTGACCAAATCGTCATTGCCACAGGCTCACGTCCTTATCATCCAACCGATATCGACTTTGACCATCCACGTATTTACGATTCCGACACTGTTTTAAGCCTTAACCATGATCCTAAAAATATTTTGATTTACGGTGCGGGTGTTATCGGAAGCGAATACGCAAGTATTTTCCGAGGCATGGGCGTTAAAGTTGATCTCATCAACCAACGTGAGCGCTTACTATCGTTCTTAGATGCCGAAATATCTGACGCATTAAGCTACCATTTACGGAATAACGGTGTGGTCATTCGTCATAACGAAGAGTATGAAAGTATTCGTGGGTATGACGATAAAGTTATTCTTAAAACAAAATCTGGCAAAGTCATGCAAGCCGACTGTTTGCTGTTTGCTAATGGCCGCTCCGGTAATATTGAGGCGCTCAATTGCGACGCCGTCGGGCTAAAACCGAACTATCGTGGACAACTTGAAGTGGATGAAAATTATCGCACTCAGGTCGATAATATATACGCCGTCGGCGATATAATTGGTTATCCTAGTTTGGCGAGTGCTGCCTATGATCAAGGTCGCATTTGCGCCACCGCGCTATTACACGGTAGCTGCGATAAGGCGTTAATATCGAACATCCCGACCGGCATTTATACGATCCCGGAGATCAGTTCCGTTGGAAAATCTGAAGAAGAACTTACAGAAGCCAAAGTACCTTACGAAGTCGGTAGAGCACAATTCAAACACCTCGCGCGCGCGCAAATATCTGGTAACGATGTCGGTTGTTTGAAAATTCTCTTCCATCGCGAATCCCGTGAGATTCTTGGTTTGCATTGTTTTGGCGAGCGCGCTTCAGAAATCATTCATATCGGTCAAGCCATTATGGAACAGAAGAACGGTGGTAACACTGTTGATTATTTCGTTAATACAACGTTTAACTACCCAACCATGGCAGAAGCATACCGGGTAGCAGCTTTGAATGGTATTAACCGCCTCGGAAACTAACCCGAAAGGGCTTTGCGTAGCGGCAAATCGATACGCACGCAGAGCCCTCCTTCATCTTGATTCCGCAGTGTAATACGACCATTGTGGCGGTCGACGATGCGCTTAATGATAGCCAAGCCTAGACCAGATCCCACTCCACCGCGTGCTTTATCACCTTGTGTAAAGGGTTGGAACAAGCTCTGTTGTTGCTCTTCAGGAATGCCCGGACCATCATCAGCGACCGAAAACCACACGGTTTTACTCTGCTTGTCGTATCCCGACCGCACACAGGCCCTGCTGCGCCCATAACGCTCTGCATTTTCTAACAAGTTCACGACCACTCGTTTTATCGATAGCGGACGTACCCAAACAAGAGGGCAATCGCCCAAATCAGCACTGAACGTTTTCTCCCAACTATCGGGCAAGTTTGCCAGCGTTTGCTCGAGCAACTCATTTAAAGATTCACGCGATGCCTTTTCTTGCTGATCAAGCCGCACATAGTCAATAAACTGATCGATGATATCATTCATATCATCGACATCCTCGACGATTCCTCGCGCCAAGTAATCTTCCGATTCGGGCATCATTTCTGCAGCTAAACGAATGCGTGTGAGGGGTGTTCTTAGATCGTGTGAGACCCCTGCCATCAACAGGTTACGATCATTTTCCAGCTCTTTAATCCCACGCGACATCTGGTTAAATGCCTTCGTCACTGACATGATTTCACTGGCGCCTTTCTCACTCAACTGCTCAGGGAACTCACCTCGCCCCACCTGTTGAGCCGCGTTTTCAAGCGCTTTGAGTGGTCGATTGAGCCAATTCGCAAACAGAATCCCGCCCAGAACGCTAAGTACACCAATTACGACAAGGTAAATAACTAGCGGTGAAAATTCGCCAGAGTGAAGACTTTCTAATGGCACTCTTACCCAATATCGCGGCGCTTGCGGTGGCTTTACCCAAATGAAAAATGCTTGCCCCTGCGAGACGCGTACCTCTGCCGGTCCATTTAAATGCTTTGACATTAAACTAGATAAGTAACCGTAATAAGTCGTCTTTTCTAAGCCTTCAATTTCTGCTTGTTCATCTGAAAAAACACGAATGCCCGTAGCATTGTAAAACGCTACAGCAAGTGACTCATTTTGACTCGATAGAACGCGATCGCTAATAAACATAGTGCGTATTTGTTTAGCGACCAACTGCGACATTTGCTCAATAGACGGCTTTACAACGTAGTTACTTACCATCAAATACGACACTATTTGATTCAGTAACAAGACCAGTGCAAGCAAACCGACCGTACGGGCAAATGCCGATTTAGGAAATAGCTTCATTAATTTTTAAGCTTTCCATCAGGCACGAATACATAGCCTAAACCCCATACCGTTTGGATGTAGCGGGGTTTAGCTGGATCCGTTTCGAGCATGCGGCGTAGACGAGATACTTGCACATCGATAGAGCGTTCGAGAGCACTGTAGTCTCTTCCGCGTGCTAAGTTCATTAGCTTATCGCGCGAGAGCGGTTCACGAGGATGACTAACGAGCGCTTTGAGTACGGCAAACTCACCACTGGTCAGTGGCATCGGTGTATCACCGTTAAACATTTCGCGAGTGCCGAGATTAAGTCGATAGGTTCCAAAGGTAATTTCTTGGTCATCTTGTGAAGGAGCACCTGGTGCTTCTACACCTCGACGCCTTAGCACAGCACGAATACGCGCCAGCAATTCGCGCGGATTGAACGGTTTTGCTAAATAATCATCCGCGCCGAGCTCCAGACCAATAATACGATCGACTTCATCACCTTTGGCTGTCAGCATAATCACTGGAATCGTGTTATTCGCCTGACGTAGACGTTTGCAAATTGATAAGCCATCTTCGCCCGGCAGCATTAAATCAAGTACTAATAAATGATAGTTTTCTCGCGTTAACAGGCGATCCATTTGTTCAGCATCCGATGCAACGCGTACCTGAAAACCTTGTTCATTTAAGTAGCGCTCTAAGAGCGAACGTAAACGTGCGTCGTCATCGACAACCAATATTTTAAACGTTTCCTGACCCATGATGTTCCCTGACTTAAACCTTTCTAGACTGTTAAGATAGCGCGAGATCCATCACTAATGAAGCTCGCGTGTGTTAACAAATGTGTCAATCTTGCGCCAAAGAGCGGCTGTCTGCAAGCCAAGGGTAGAGTGCATAATAAAGTAAAGGCACGACCACTAATGTCAGTAACGTTGATACAGCAAGTCCAAAGATGAGCGATATCGCTAGGCCATTAAAGATAGGGTCACTCAGGATAAAGTAAGCCCCCACCATGGCTGATATCGCTGTTAAAGCAATCGGCTTTAACCTTACAGCTCCTGCGAGCACAACCGCCTTTTCCAATGCCATACCGCGGGCAATACGCTGTCGAATAAAGACCACAATCAGAATTGAATTACGCACAATAATACCTGCTAACGCAATCATGCCAATCATTGATGTGGCGGTGAACTCTTTATCCAGTAACCAGTGACCCGGCAGAATTCCGACTAAAGTCAGTGGTATTGGAGACATGATCACCAAAGGCATCAAATAAGATCGGAATTGTGCCACGAGCAGAACAAAAATCATAAATATGCCAACACTGTAGGCGATGCCCATGTCGCGAAAGGTTTCATAGGTAATTTGCCATTCACCTTCCCATTTGATGGCGACTGGGCCTTCGGCACTCGGCTCATTAATAAAATATTGCTCGGGCGCGTTCTCCAGCTTAGACACCTGATCGGCGATGGCTAGCATACCGTAAATCGGCGAATCCGTTTCGCCAGCCATATTACCCTGCACATAAGTTACGGGTCGCAAATCTTTGTGGTAGATACTACCTTGCCATTGCTGCTGTTCAAATTGCGCAAAGCTACTCAGGGGAATCGAATCACCTGCTCGGCTGACAATAGGCAGGCTCAACCAGTCGTTTTGACTCGCTCGCATTTCCGATGGTAGTTGCAGCCAAATCGGTACGGCATACTTCGCGTAGGGATCATTTAAATAGCCGGCTGGTTTTCCGCCACTCAGCGTTTCTACCGTTTGCGCTGCGTTCGCTTGTGACAGCCCCGCTTTGGCCGCGGCGTCACGATCAATGGTCAATTGCCATTTAGGAGCCGACTCAGTTATCGAACTATCGACATCAACAACACCCGGTACACCCTGCATCAACTGAGTCAGTTTTTCTGCCAGCGCCGCTTGAGCGGCCATCGTGCCACCGTAGATCTCCGCTACAATGGGTGCGAAAACCGGTGGCCCCGGTGGCACTTCGACCACTTTGACACGACCGCCATTATGCTCAGCAATCTCTGTCAACGTATTCCGGATAGCTAAGGCGATAGTATGTGAATCACGTTCACGGTCTGACTTATGCTGTAGCTGAACCTGTATATCACCTTGATAGGGTGCGCTGCGTAAATAATATTGGCGTACCAAACCATTGAAGTTGATAGGACTTGCGGTGCCAGCGTAGCGTTGCCAACCCTCGACTTCATCGACAGTATCTAAAAAATCTGTCATTTCGCCCAGTACTCGCTGAGTCTCAAGCGCTGAGCTTGACTCGGGCATATCTAATACAATCTGAAGTTCAGACTTATTGTCAAAGGGAAGCATCTTAAGGATCACCGCCTGATTGACAGGCAAAAGAATACTTCCTATTAACAGCCCGAAAATACCTAATCCCAAGAAAAAACGTCGTTTGCGATATTGCGAACCTATAAATGCACCTAACACGCGATTAAACACATTTAAAACTTTATCGGGTGCACCATCCTCTGGGTCGGACGTATTATTGTTGTCATGACGCTGGCTCTTTAACAGACGCAGTGCTAACCATGGTGCAACGATGAATGCCATCAACTGGGAGAAAACCATACCGGCGGATGCATTAATCGGTATCGGGCTCATATATGGACCCATCAACCCTGAAACAAACGCCATTGGTAATAACGCTGCAATGATCGTTAACGTTGCCATGATAGTTGGTGAGCCCACTTCATCTACAGCTTGTGGAATTAACGTCTTAGCCGGCTGTTTTGAAAGCCCCAAGCGACGGTGAATATTCTCGGTGATGACAATACCATCATCGACTAAAATGCCGATTGAGAATATCAGTGCGAACAAAGATACCCGGTTAAGAGTGAAGCCCCAAAACCAGCTAAAAACCAGAGTAAACAACAGCGTCACTAGGACGACAACACCAACAATTAACGATTGGCGCCAGCCCATGGTCAATAGTACAAGCACAATCACTGAGACGGTTGCCGAAATAAGATCAGTAATCAGCTTAGTGGACTTTTCAGCTGCGGTTTGCCCATAGTTTCGGGTAATTTGTACATCGACATCTGCCGGAATCAGTCGGTTTTGCAACTTATCCAAACTTGATTTAACCGATTCTGCTACATCGATTGCATTTTCACCCGGTTTTTTGGCAACTGTGATTGTGACTGCGGGTGCATCGACCGACCCTCCTGAGCTCAGTACTGAATGATGGACTTGCACATCCGAGTCACTCACATCTGCAACATCACTCAAATATACGGGCGCATTATCATAAGTGGCGACAACAACCTGTTTTAAGTCTTCGATTGAACTCAGTGGCTGGCCTACTTGTAATGGAATCGACTGACCGTTGGCTACAATACGTTGCTCTACGCTGACCATATTGCTCTGCTGTAAGGCTTGCTGTAACGACTCAATCGATACCTTGTAGCGCGCTAACGCAGCAGGTTGAATGGTTAAGTTGACTGACCGGGCTACGCTGCCAAGCGTTCTTATGTCGCGAGTGCCAGGGATCTGCTTAAGCGCGATTTCAAGGCGGTGTGCGATTGCTGTTAATGATTGAGCGCTTTTTACCGAATCCTTCCCACGCAAAGTCAGCGTCATAATCGGCACGTCATCAATGCCTTTCGGTTTAATGATAGGTTGTCCAATACCTAACTGCGTAGGAAACCAATCGGCATTTGACTGCACTTTATTATACAAGCGCACTAAAGCTTGCTGTCGCGACAGTCCAACCTCAAATTGAACAGTCAGAATACCCATCCCCGGGCTAGCAACCGAGTAAACATGCTCGACATCGGACATTTCGCTGAGAACTTGTTCTCCAGGAGTGGTAATCAGACTCTCGACTTGCTGTCGACTCGCCCCCGGGAATGCCACCATGACATCCGCCATCGTCACATCAATCTGCGGTTCCTCCTCTTTCGGCGTCACCCAAACAGCGATAACGCCCAATACAACAGCTAATAAGATAATCAGTGGTGTCAGCTGAGAATGCTGAAAAATACGGGCTATATGGCCCGACGGACCGAGAGAATCAGCGTTACTCATAATGGATCTGACTCCAATCTTCTAGCACACGTTCGCCCGCCTTGAGCCCGGCTTGAATCTCAACCTGTTGCTGATCCACACGTCCAGTGTACACTTGTCTTAATTGAGGACCTTTTTCGCTATCCATTACGTAGACCGCTCGCAACTCGCCGTCGATACGCACGGCCGACCGGGGAACTTCAATAACGGTGCGTTCACCTATTTTTAACCATACATCAACCGCAGAACCGGGTAATACACGCAGGCCTTGTGATGGCATCATCATACGTAGTCTAAAACTATGGCTAGGCAGTTCAGCGTAGGGAAAAAACGTCAATTGATTTGCGTCGATAAACGCGCCGTCGCCCAAGGCAATTTTTGCAGTCGAGAAATTTCTGGCTGTGGCATTAAACTGCTGAGGCACCTCAACCACGACACGGAGTTGTTCGAGTGATAAACCAGTGATCAAACGCTGCCCTGGTTGTACCGACTCGCCCAATTCAACCCAACGATCCGTCACGATGCCGGCATAGGGCGCTTTTACCCGAGTATAAGAGAGTTGTTTTTGCGCTTCTTCAACCGCTGCCTTAGCTTGCTTTACAGCTGATTGAGCTCGATCAAGTGCGGTTTTGGCCTGATCTAACTCCGAGGTGGACGCGACATCCTGCTCAAATAGTTGCTGCACACGTTCATATTGCTTCCGAGTCTGGCTCAGTGTCGCTTCAGCACTGGATAACCCGGCTTCACGTTGTTGCAAGCGCGCTCGTTGTTCTGAGTCCTCTAGTCGTACTATCAGCTCGCCTTGTGGCACCATATCGTCGACATCATAAGGCAGCTCTACAACAGTTCCCGCTGTTTGTGCAGAAACCGTGGAGCGCTGCGTCGCTTCGACAACGCCATTTAATTTTAGCCACTCGGGCTGCTGTGTTGCGATCGCTTCTATCGATTGCTGGGCGACAGTAGTGAAGCTCAAAAATAGCGTAGACACTATCAAGACGAAACGTAGGCTGGTCATTTCAACCTCTTACAATATGTTTTTAGATATAATGATAATATCAGTCTTTTCGCCAATGCGCTAGCGGCTCAGGTCGTCCTAGATAGTAACCTTGGAGTTGCTTACAGCCCATTGCCACGAGTCTTTGTTGCTGTGCTTTAGTTTCTACGCCTTCAGCAATAGTTTCTAAGCCTAGGCCATCTGCCAAAGCAATTACTGTCTTAACAATCGCCTCATCACTGCGATCTGACAAGAGATCTTTGACAAAACCTTGGTCAATTTTCAACCGTCTAAGCGGCAATAACTTGAGATAAATCAGAGAGGAATACCCCGTACCGAAGTCATCAAGAGCAAACTGAATACCGATTGACGATATCTCTCTCATCAGTTGAGCAATTCCATCAATATCCTCAATCAATACGCTTTCCGTAACTTCCAGTTCGAGATGACGAGCAAGTCGAGGTTCAGTAGCAACGCGGTGCTGCAGATCGCTTAAGAAATCACTCGCTCTTAACTGGCTTGCGCTCACATTTATCGCCACTATCCAATCATCATGATCAAAGCACGTCGACAGGTTATCCATGTCAGCCATCACTTGGTTCATAACAACAAAATGAAGCTGTGACATTAAGCCATTAGACTCCGCAAGCGGAATAAAATCAGCGGGAGATACTTGCCCATGCTCGTCGTCATACCACCTGAGTAAGGCTTCAAAACCAATACAACGTGCAGGTCCTTCACCGTTATGTAAATATTGGGGTTGGTAATGAAGGGTCAACTGCTCGTGTGTTATTGCGCTTTTTAACGCGTCAAGAAGCAACTGACGCTGATTAAACTCTTGCTGCATATCTTCATTAAAGAATCTAATACACGCTCCACCTGAAACTTTCGCATGCTGAACCGATAAATCAGCGGCTTTCATGGCCTCAATGTAGTCCTTGCAATCGGCCAGGCGAACAACTCCGAAACTAAAAGAGACAAAAAGTTGAGTGTCATCCACTACGAATGGCGCACCGAGTTTAACTTCAAGTTGATTGAGCCACTCATCAAACCCGCTTAGGCGATATTGATGACCCAGCGTTTGGCTCAGGCAATAAAACTCATCGGCTCCTAAGCGACCAACAAATTCCCCAGCGCGGCAGTGAGACCTGATACGTTCACCTACTTGCTTTAATAGTTGGTCACCAATGTCGTGACCGTAACGGTCATTAAATGTCTTAAACTGATCAATATCAATGAACATGAGCCAGTCGGTAGATTTCGAAGAGTGTTTTGAATAACGGTCGGATAAATGCTCGATTAACGTTTGGCGATTGCCTAAATTGGTCAGAGCATCGAACTTCGCAAGCTTATTCACCTGTGATTTTAGCGCCTCGTACTCGGACACGTCGGTAGCGATACCACAAAGACCATTCAAATGTCCGTCAGGTCCGATAAGGGGCACTTTAACCGACCAGAGCAAGCGTTCTTCGCCGGTTTTTGGATCAACATGTTGCTCTTGATACGCGAGCCGTTTGCGTGTGCGAAGAACATGACGGTCCTTTTCAGTTAAAAAGTCTGCCAGCGGTTCTGCAAACAGCTCGTAATCATTGCATCCATAGATTTGCTCGACCGGGATCTGCAATAAATCGGCACAACGTTGGTTTGCGTATTGATATTTAAGATCAAGATCTTTGATAAAGATACAGCCATCAACACTATTGAGAATGACTTCAAGTCGCTTTTCACTCACCGCCAACTGACGTGTTTTGTCAGCGACGCGGCGTGTCAACATACGGTTGAAGATAATAAACCCGACCGTGGATAACAGGAGTGCGGCTATTATGTACCATATCCAGTTGGGTAACTTGATAAAGCTTGCCGTAGGCGCGTACTGATCCAGTATCTGATAGTACGCTGATTTACTATTCGCTTTTAACGATTTGAGTCTGCTGTCTATCACCCTCAGTACATCTCGGTGTTGACCTTTCGGTACAGCGTAGTAAAGCTCAGTCGGCATAAATACGATTGGCGTGCTATCGAGCGCCTTATCCATCACATAGTTGTCACCAAAAAATTGGTTGCTCGCCACCGCATCCACTTCTGCATTTAGTACCTGTTCAAAGCCTTTCTCGAAGCTTTCCACGGGTACTAAGATAAGCGGTGTATCAAACCCCGTGGCGATATCTGTCAAATAGCTTTGCTGAACCGAATCTTCTACGACGGCAATCCGTTTATTTTCGAGATCAAAAATATCGCGAATATTGGCACCCGACCGAGTGTATATTTTTGACCAACTAAGCAACGCGGGTTCACTATGGGTCGAAATGAATTGTTTACGTGAGGGCGTCATCGCCACGTCAGGCAAAATATCAATGTGTCCGGCTTCAAGTAGCGCTAAGCAGTCGGCGAATCGACACCTCACAGGTGTCAATTGCCAGTCCTGTTGCTGACTAATCTGAACGAGTAAGTCACCCAAAATACCTGAGATGTTACCCTCTTCTGTTAGCATAAGCTTGGGCGGATTGTCGTACACCCCAACTTTCAGATGCTTTACGGAATCAGCAAAGACATCACTTGCCGGAACGTATAAACTGAGGCCAATAAGAAACGTAAGTACTCTGCGCAACTGATGGTCCTTTGCTAAAGATTAGGTCGGATGACAACACGCATCTACAGGCAGCGTGCATACTTATTAATCTATATATAACATTCATTAAATAATTATGAAAACCAATCTTATCACTCGACGTGGCTTTGATATGTTGCAACGGGAACTCAACCAACTATGGCGAGTAGAGCGGCGCGAAACTGTGGAAAAAGTGTCGTGGGCGGCAAGCCTTGGCGATCGAAGCGAAAACGCCGATTATAAATACAACAAACAAAAATTACGCCGGATAGACAGTCGTATTCGCTACCTGACAAAACGTCTTGACCAACTCAAAGTGGTTGACTATTCACCTCAACAAGACGGGCAAGTATTTTTTGGCGCATTTGTTGAGATAGAGGACGAGCAAGGTACAATCCGTCGTTTTCAGATCGTTGGTCCGGATGAAATCTATGATTCGAAAGACGTTGTGTCTATCGATGCGCCAATGGCAAGAGCACTTTTAAAAAAACATGTTGATGATGAAGTCACTGTTGTGACCCCGAAAGGCGAACAATGTTGGTTCATCAACAAAATACAATATCATGCCTTTGATGAGTCGTGCGGCGACAATAAAGCCCCGAACTAATAAAGGTCCGTTGGATTGAGAAGTAGAGCACCTTATGGAACGAATTAGTCTGCAAATCGCGCAAGAACTTAATGTGCAACAAAAGCAAATTGCTGCCGTCATCAAATTACTTGATGAAGGCGCGACCATCCCGTTTATTGCGCGTTATCGGAAAGAGCTTACGGGTGGTCTCGACGACACTCAGTTACGCCAAGCGCATCAAAGGTTGAATTACCTAACAGAGCTTGAGGAACGTCGGGGCGTAATCCTTCGATCAGTCGAAGAGCAAGGAAAGCTCAGTAACGATCTGGCGGCAAAAATTAATGCCGCGGAAACCAAAACTGAACTTGAAGACCTGTATTTACCCTACAAACCGAAGCGTCGAACTAAAGGCCAAATTGCGATTGAAGCAGGCCTAGAGCCTCTAGCCGATAAACTTTGGCAGAATCCCGACTTAACGCCCGATGAGACCGCTACCGAGTTTCTTAATGCAGAACACAAAATTAATGACGCGAAAGACGCCTTAGATGGTGCGAGAGCCATTCTGATGGAACGGTTCTCGGAGCAAGCCGAATTGCTAAAGCAGCTCAGAAACCATCTATGGACGCACGCTCATTTGCGCGCGCAAGTGGTTAAAGGCAAAGAGACTGAAGGCAGTAAGTTCAGAGACTATTTTGACTTTACTGAAGCCTTTAACCATATACCATCTCATCGCGCCCTTGCGTTATTTCGCGGACGCAATGAGGGTATCTTACAACTATCGTTAGATCCTGCACCCACGTTGGAAACACAAAAAGATGCTGAGGTTGAGCAGATGATTGCCGATTTTGTCGGCTTTTCTGATCAACGTCGCCCCGCTGATGCTTGGCGTGGTCAAGTCGTACAGTGGACATGGAAGGTCAAACTATCACTCCACTTAGAAACCGAACTCATGGCGCGCGTGCGTGAACAGGCCGAAACCGCGGCGATTCAAGTGTTTGCTAATAACTTAGCGGATCTACTCATGGCAGCACCCGCTGGAGCGAAACGCACCATGGGACTCGACCCAGGCGTTAGAACAGGTATTAAAGTCGCTGTCGTCGATGAAACGGGCAAAGTGCTCGATACAAATACGGTGTTTCCTTTCCAGCCACAAAATCAAAAAGATAAAGCGATACGCACACTTGCTGGGCTATGCAAGCAACACAAAGTCGAACTGATCAGTATAGGTAACGGCACTCACTCTCGTGAGACCGATAGCTTAGTCGCAGAGATGCTAAAAGGGAACGCTGACGTGAAAGCGACTAAAGTGATGGTCAATGAGGCGGGCGCTTCCGTTTATTCTGCCTCCGAACTTGCTGCACAAGAGTTTCCTGAGATGGATGTTGCACTGCGTGGCGCTGTCTCGATCGCCCGCCGTTTACAAGACCCTCTTGCAGAGTTAGTAAAAATAGAGCCCAAATCAATTGGTGTTGGTCAGTATCAACATGACGTGAGCCAAGCTCAACTCGCGCAAAGTCTTGATGCCGTTGTAGAGGACTGCGTAAACGCTGTCGGCGTCGACGTTAACCGTGCTTCAGCAGCGTTGCTGCAACGTGTTGCAGGTCTGTCGAAAACGTTAGCGAAAAATATCGTCGAGTTTCGTGACATGCATGGTGCCTTTTCTTCTCGTAAAATTTTAATGGACGTACCTCGCATGGGTCCTAAAGCGTTCGAACAAAGTGCCGGCTTCATGCGCATAAATGAAGGCGAGCACCTACTCGACGCCTCGGCTGTCCACCCAGAGTCTTATCACATTGTTGAGGCGATGGCTGACAAAGCAGGCATTGCACTTGACCAGCTCGTTGGTAACAAGTCAGCAATAGAGCAACTCGATCTAAATGCCTTTGTCACCGATACCGTGGGCTTACCAACGTTGCGGGATATCGTGCGTGAACTCGAAAAGCCGGGACGCGATCCTCGCCCTGAATTCAAAACAGCACAGTTCAAAGAAGGGGTTGAAAAGGTTTCAGATCTCGAGCCAGGCATGACGTTAGAGGGTGTTGTAACAAATGTCGCTAATTTTGGTGCGTTTGTTGATATCGGTGTGCATCAGGACGGTCTGGTACATATTTCTGCACTTGCTGATACCTTTGTCAGTGATCCACGAGATATCGTCAAAGCGGGTGACATTGTTACCGTGCGCGTCGTCGAGGTCGATATCGATAGAAAACGTATCGGCTTGAGCATGCGTAAGGATGACCAGCCTGCGCCCGTGAAAAAACCGACTTCAAAGAATAAGTCGGGTGCACCTTCTAAGCCGAAGAAAAAGCCTGTCGACAACGCATCCTCCGCAATGGGCAGTGCGTTTGCAGATGCCTTTGCCAAAGCAAAAAAAGGTTAGGCAACAACTTGAAAGCCCGAGCCTACACTCGGGCTCGTTGCTTTCTGATACTTAGCCTCAACCACACGTTGCGTTGTTTCAGACGCTGCAACTGATTTCTCTTCGTCAGAGTCTTTATCTTCTGCCTCTGTACTCGGCTCTGTTTGACGCGACGATTTAGGTTTTGAGTCTTGTTGATTCAATTCCGCGCGTGCTTGAGCCTCTTTTTGTGAAGCCTCAGCCGCAATAGCCCTATCAGCGCTAGACGGTTGTGCAGGTGCAAGTGCAGCACGCCTTACAACCGCCATTTTTTCGATGGTTGCTTGTGGGTTGCCTTCGACGACGCTGACATCAATCTGAACCTCTCCGGCGACAGCGTAGGACTTTCCATTACTGTCGCGCTCGTATTCATAGCTAGGGGCGCCAGCATAACGACCTCCTATGGCCGCATGCGCCTGCTCGTGCACTCGGACTTCTTGGTCTCGTCGCTCCAGTCGCTGCAGTTCTTCAAGCGCCTGAATCTCTTCATGACTTGAGCGTTGATTTACCCCTTGCTGGACATCATCACGCTTACCCTCAGCCTGTGACTCGGTACCATGCTCACCTTGAGTCGGTTCAGGTTGAGTAACCGCGGGACGCTGTTGGTTGTCTCCTGCTAATTGCTCTCTGGCTGGCGGAGATAAAGGAGGAAAAGATGGCAGTGCAGGTGAGATATTCAAAAAATGATCACACCTTAGTGTCTATCATTGTACCCAACATTTCATCAGCGGTTTGCACACTTTTCGTGTTGGCTTCAAAGCTTTGCTGCCCTTGCTTTAGCGAGACGAGGGCATCGGTTGCCGTATTGGCGGGGACACTATTAAGTGTTTCACTCGCGGTTTCCGAACCAGACGCTACATCTGCAGCACTCTGTTGCCACCGCTGATTCGTTTGTTGGGGATCGGCAAGTTCAGCGCTTGCTTCAGTCACTTGCTGACTTGAACGTTGCATGCCTTGCATGCCAGCTGAAAGTACGTTGCTAATTTCCATGAGCACTCCTCGAAAAAACCCAAGCAGTGCTCATTATTGTTTACTTTTTGCTCAATATCAAGCGTAACGCTTTATTTCTGATAATAACGAACGCCAATGACGCTGTTGCTCATCAAGATTCTGTTTAAGCTCATCAATACGATCTTGTAAGCCGTCAAAATGTACCTGCTCTTTCAGTTGCTTAGCTTTAGCATCTAGCAACTTTTTGCGAGTTTGATAATACTCGCGTAAACAGGTCGCCATTTGCTGATAATGCTCGTGTGCGCTATCAATCAACACTTGAGGCGCCGACTTCGCCTTTTTCGACGCTCGCGTCAGCTGCATCGTCAATTTCGCCCGCTCAATCTGATACCCCGACGTACGCTTCAAGTCACTCGTCAGCTTCGCGTAGGATAACCCACGAATCAACCACTTGGTTGGGTCGAATTGATACCAACGGATGCCATTTCGATAATCTGCCGAAAAAATATGATGATAGTTATGATAACCCTCGCCAAAGGTCAAGAAGGCGAGCACACCATTATCGCGCGCAGTATTTTTATCAGTATACGGTTGCGAGCCCCAAATGTGGGCAAGCGAATTAATAAAGAACGTCGTATGGTGATTCAGTACAAGACGCAATACGCCGACAACCAATAAGCCACCTAGCACATCACCCACCATCCAGCCAAATAATAGTGGCCAACCAAAGTTAGTGAGTAAGGTGAGTGACAGATAGTGCTTGTGTTGCCACATGACAATCGGATCTTCTTGTAAATCTTTAACGTTGTTGTAATCACTATAGCGACTGGCTTGATACTCACGTAGCATCCAGCCAATGTGCGAATACCAAAAACCACGTTTCGCTGAGTAGGGGTCTTTGTCATTATCGTCGACATGTGTGTGGTGTACACGATGGTCACTCGACCAGTGCAGCACACTATTTTGCAACGCAACGGCACCACCAATTGCGAACAGGAAACGCACAATAGGGTGCGCTTTATAGGCCTTGTGGGACCATAAGCGGTGATAACCGGCGGTGATCGAGATGCCTGCAAAACAGGCGGTTCCTATCATTGCCCACCAAAGACTGGAATCAATGCCATGTACATAGGCATAAACAGGTACACCGATCGCTGCAATAGCGAAGGTGATTGCGAACACCCAAACGTTTAACCAGATGATTGGGGGTTTTGCATTAATCGAATTCATTCGTAACTCACATTTAGTTAATTCTTACCACGCCAAGCATTTTTTGATCCTTTTGACTGATCAGCTAACACTTGTACGCTGAATTCTACTTCTTTAATAAAAAAACTCAAGCGATGATTGTCTTTAAAGCTATGTTATTATCTTGAATCAGATATAAAGCACAGTTTTGGAAAAAATTTTGGCAAAATCTCAATCGATTGGTGTGCGCGCGCAACAAAAAGAGAAAACAAGGCGTGCTCTCATTAACGCAGCGATGAATCAATTAAGCGCGGAAACTGGTTTTTCGAGTCTGAGTTTGCGTGAGGTTGCACGCGAAGCCGGTATCGCACCGACCTCATTTTATCGGCATTTCCGTAACATGGATGAGCTCGGACTCACTCTGGTCGACGAGTGTGGCTTGACTCTTCGACAACTGCTCCGACAAGCGCGACAACGTATTGATAAGGGTGGCTCGATTATTCGTGTTTCAATCGAGACCTTCATGCAGTTTGTAGCTGATAATACGGCTATTTTTCGACTGCTATTACAAGAGCGAACAGGTCGCTCCCGCGAGTTCCGTAAGGCAGTTGAGCGTGAACTAGAACACTTCAAAGCTGAACTTATCGAGTATTTACGCGATGAACAGGGCTTCAACGCTGCGCTCGCCGATCTGCAATCGGATGCAATCGTAAAAATCGTATTTAGTGCAGGCGCTGACTGTTTCGACGTCGATAATACACAACGCTTACGAATAGCGGAGCAAACAATACAACAAGTGCGTCTTGTCGCTCGCGGTGCAGAAGCCACTCGACGTGCTAGAGTAGAATAAATTACAACAACCTTAACTGGAGAACACCATGATAGCGAGAACGCTCGGAGTTGTCAGCTTGCTTGGCTTAGCCGTCACTGGCCAAGCTCGCGATATGACACTAATGGAAACCGTGACTGCACAATCAGTTGTCGATGTTAATTTGTCACCTAACGGTCAATTCACGGCTATTACCAAATATTACCCTGCGCGCCCGTATACCGATAAAGAAGACAGCGGTAAAACTGAGTTAGTTATTCGCACCGCGAACGGCAAAGAAACGGTTTATTTAAGCAAAGAAGAGTCTTTTTCTGACGTTGAGTTCGGTCCTAACAGCGAATATATTTATTTTACCGCTAAGCGAGATGGCGATGATTACAGCGAACTCTATCGTATCCCGCTCGCAGGTGGTGGCGTCCAATCTGTTTACGAATTCGATGGTTCAATCACAGCCTATGATTTAAGTTCAGATGGCCAGTCATTGATTTTTCTATCAACGGGTAGTCGCGATAAGGACGCCAAAAAAGAGGCTGAGTACGGTTTCAAAGCAGAAGTCTATGAAGAGGATCTTACCTTCCGTCATTTATACCAAGTCGACTTGAGCCAAGCCGATGCAGAAGCCAAGCAAGTGACGGCTGATGATGTTCAGGTCATCTCTGCTCAATGGAGTCCAAACGACGAACAACTGCTGGTGCGTACTGCACCCACGCCGTTGATTGATGACTACTACATGAGCAGTCAGTACCACATCATGTCTTCAAAGGGTGAGACTGTTGCGAGTATTCCTACTGAAGGAAAGCTGGGCAAAGCTGAATTTTCACCAAACGGTCAGTATGTTGCATTGATCAGTGCCGCTGATTACAACGACCCATCAGCCAGCGTACTCAAGGTATACAATACGCAAAACGCTACCATCCGTCGTGTATTACCCGATTACCAAGGTTCAATTCAAGACTTTACCTGGCGTACTGAGCAGGAGTTAGTTTGGCTAGGTCACCGGGGCACCGAATCAGAAGTCAAAGCCTTAACCCTGCAGTTCCTGGAGAATCGCGACTTGATTGACGCGGGTGAAGCGATCTTTACCGGTTTAGACGGCTCTGCTGGCGTGGATAAAATTGTGTTACGAGGCAACCGCCCTGCCCATCCGAATGAAGCATTTGAGTTGACCTCGCGTGGTTTAGACCGTTTAACCGTTTCTAATCCATGGTTAGAAGAAGTGACGATGCCTAAGCAGGAAACGATCACTTATAAAGCACGCGATGGTCTTGAGCTCGAAGGAATCCTTGTTTATCCAACTGACTATCAAGAAGGTGAAAAATACCCTTTGATTATGGTTATTCATGGAGGTCCTGAGTCACATTATTCTAATGGCTGGCTGGATCGTTATTCATCGCCGGTGAAACATGCTGCCGCACAAGGCTATGCGTTATTCTTCCCTAATTACCGTGGCAGCACAGGCCGTGGTGTTGAGTTCTCTAAACTCAGCCAAAATGACTACGCAGGAAAAGAGTTTGACGATATTGTTGATGGCAAGCAGCATCTGGTCGATATGGGTCTAGCTGACGAGACTCGCGTTGGGATAACGGGTGGCTCTTACGGTGGTTATGCTTCGGCTTGGGGCGCGACCGCTCAAACTGAACACTTTGCCGCAAGCGTTATGTTTGTTGGTATCAGCGATAACCTCTCTAAGTTTGGTACGACCGATATTGCCAAAGAAATGAACGCGGTACACGCTCGCAGCTATCCGTGGGACAAATGGCAGTGGTACCTCGAGCGTTCACCCATTTATCATGCGGAAAAAGCGCGCACGCCTATCCTTATTATGCACGGTAAGGAAGACACCCGTGTGCATCCTTCGCAGTCAATGGAGCTTTATCGTTACCTTAAGACGCATGGCAATGTGCCCGTCCGCTTGGTGTTATACCCAGGAGAAGGACATGGTAACCGTCATATGGCGGCGCAACTCGATTACAGTATTCGTCTGATGCGTTGGATGGACTCATTCTTAGTCGAGCAAGCAGAAGAAAAGCCACCTTTTGCTATCGACCATATTAAGCAAATCAAGTAAGTCTTGAGTCTCATAAAAGACGCCGCATTCTGCGGCGTCTTTTTAGTTTAAGTATTAACCTCGTATAGCATTCCAAATATCTTTCCAACTGGGCTCTTTACCATAGAATTGTATTCCCATCGTAAACAAACGATTCGCAACGTTCCGCATCCAGATAAGACTGACCACTAACAACGCTAAACTGAGGCCTATTTGCCACCACGCTACATCAGTTTGTGCCAAACGCGCGGGCATCATCATGAATGATGAAACGGGTAAAATACTCATAATTTGTGCGAGCGTACCGTCTGGACTATCGACAACGCTGAAACTTAGGAATATCGGCAATAACGGGATAAGCATAAATGAGCTACGTGATGAATGGTTGGGATCATCAATCGTGGCCGAGAAACCTGCCAGCATTGCATTAATCATCAGTAAGCCGAGCAACACAAACACAAACGATGCGATCACAACAAAGGGATCAAAAGTAAAACTTATGGAACCCTCGCTACTAAAGCTTGCAGCAAGCAGTGCTATAGCGCCAAAGAATAAACCAATGAATACCATCGCCTTCAAACTGTGTAAGGTGATCCCAACAATTTTCCCATCCATCCACTCGCGTGGCGAAATAATCGTTAGTAGTTGCTCAGTCACTCGCTGCTGTTTCTCCGCCGTAATCGACATCATCATCAAACCAAAACCGGTAAATACGCCGACAGAGATGCCAATACCTAAGAACATTCCCAGCTCGCTACTCCCTTCGTCATCAGTTGCCGACTCATCAACGTCGACTTGCGCAATATCAAGCGTTACTTCGGGTTTAGAGTCAAGGACTCTGCGCTGTTCATCGGTAAGCTCTAATCCGGCAACGCGTAACGTTTGTAAGTAGTTTTGTAGTGAGTTGGTTAAATCGCTCTGCCAGTCGTCGCGTTTATGTACGCGCAGTGTCGCTGTGTTATCAGGATGCACGATCACCACGACATCGAGCGTTTCCGGTAGCTGCGACTTCCACTTCTCAACCTCCATCGAACCGGCGTCACGCAGAGTAATATCTTTAGGTGCTTCATAGCCGCCGGGATCCGCGCGTTGTTCAAAGTAAATAGCGCCATTATATTGCTCTTCAAATACTGCGCTGATAGCTCCCCAGCCTGTACTCACTGCCATAATGACAACCAGTAAGCCTATCGAAATGAGCTCCTGCTTCCATTTAAAAAAGCGGCGGAATTCCCACCATGCGATTTTCGATACTTTGCTACTAAGCAGACTCATGCTGAACATCCTTTGATTTGTTATTGTTTTGCTCAATGGTGTTGAGATACAACTCATGCAATCCAAGCTGTAGCGGTGAGAAGCTGCGCATGGGTACATGCTGATTTAACTCAGGCCATAAATGCTGAACATCAACATAAGGGTCCACCGTCACATGCGCTAGATCGGTGTCGACCACAGACACATCAACGATTGCCTCGTGCTGACCCCATTGGTTGCGAGCCACTTCAGCGTCACATTCGATACGATAAACCCGCTGAGGCTGAAGTTTGGCGCGAATTTCCGCCAACGTACCCTGCGCTAGTGCGCGACCATGTGACATTAACAACATCTTATCCGCAAGACGTTCCACTAATGCCATTTGATGAGCACTCAGTAATACCGTTTTCCCCCTTTGCTTCAAATCGGTTAACACATTCATCACATGTTCTTGGTTGACCGGGTCAAGACCTGAAAATGGCTCATCTAAAATGACCAAATCGGGATCGTGTATCAATGTCGCGATCAACTGAACTTTTTGTTGGTTACCTTTAGAAAGCTGTCGCATGGGCTCCTTTTTGCGTTCAGTAAGGTCAAAGTAATCCAACCATTGGTCAATGCGCTGCTGCGCCAATGATTTATCCAGACCTCGTAGTTCGGCAATAAAACCCAGATTATCCACAATCGTTCGATCTTGATATAACCCTCGGTCTTCGGGTAGATAAGCAAAGTCCTCAGGGCTGAGCTGAGGACGAGGACCGCTAGCATCGGAAATTTCAATACTGCCCTCGTCAGCTTGGGTCAAACCCACCAACATACGCACTAAAGATGATTTGCCGGCGCCGTTGGGTCCGAGCAATGCGTATATTTCACCTGAGTTGACCGTAAGCGATATATTGTCAACCGCGGTGACGGTTTTATAACGCTTGGTTAGGTTTGTTATTTGTATATTCATGATTCTCGCAGCGTTTAGATAAATGTAAAAATTAAGTAACCAATTGAGTATATATTACAGAGCAAAAAAAACCCGCAACAGCCGTTGCGGGTTTTTATTTTGTTTCAATTTGTAAGTTGCGTGTTTACTTAACACTCGGTCCTGCAGCGACTAACGCTTTGCCGTTTTCTGTATCAGTGAACTTCTCAAAGTTCGCTACAAAACGCTGCGCGAGATCTTTCGCTTTTAAGTTCCAGTCTTCTGCATCCTCGTAAGTATTACGTGGATCGAGGATAGCGCTATCTTCAACACCCGCCAATTCAGTTGGCATAGCCAAGTTGAAGTATGGCAACTCATGGAATTCAGCATCTTCAATTGAGCCGTCGAGAATGGCATCGATGATCGCGCGCGTCGCTTTAATCGAGATACGTTTACCAGTACCATTCCAGCCGGTATTTACCAAATATGCCTCGGCGCCAGCTGCTTCCATACGTTTTACTAATACTTCAGCGTATTGGGTAGGATGCAATGTCAAAAAAGCCGCGCCAAAACAGCTTGAAAACGTTGGCGTAGGTTCCGTAACACCACGTTCAGTACCCGCCAATTTAGCCGTAAAGCCCGATAAAAAGTGATACTGCGCCTGCTCTTTAGTGAGTTTCGATACTGGCGGCAACACGCCAAACGCATCGGCAGTTAGGAAAATCACTTTCTTCGCGTGGCCCGCTTTTGAAACAGGTTTAACGATATTATCGATGTGATAAATAGGATAAGAAACGCGCGTATTCTCGGTTTTGCTATTGTCATCAAAATCAACGCTGCCATCTTCGCGCACGGTCACGTTTTCTAATAACGCATCGCGACGAATGGCATTATAAATATCAGGTTCCGCTTCTTTCGACAGGTTGATCGTTTTCGCATAACAACCGCCTTCGAAGTTAAATACGCCATCGTCATCCCAACCGTGCTCATCATCACCGATAAGGGCGCGCTTTGGATCGGTCGACAATGTTGTTTTGCCCGTTCCCGATAAACCGAAGAACACTGCCACATCACCGTCTTTGCCCACGTTAGCCGAGCAGTGCATAGAGGCCATGCCTTGTAGCGGCAAGAAGTAGTTCATCATCGAGAACATACCTTTCTTCATCTCACCGCCATACCATGTACCGCCGATTAACTGAATTTTTTCGGTCAGGTTAAACGCCACGAAATTTTCTGAGTTGAGACCTTGCTCTTGCCAATCTGGATTAATGCATTTTGCTCCGTTCATCACCACAAAGTCAGGCTCAAACGTTTCTAACTCTTCGCCTGAAGGACGGATAAACATATTCTTCACAAAATGCGCTTGCCACGCCACCTCAGTAATAAAGCGCACCGCTAAGCGTGTATCTTCATTAGCACCACAATACGTATCAACGACGAACAAACGCTTGTTTGATAGCTGGTTAGTCACTAATCCTTTTAAGTGGGTCCAAGTTTCTTGTGACATCGCCTTGTTGTCATTTTTGCCTTGATCTGCCCACCATACAGTGTCCCGTGTCGTGTCATCTTTAACGATGTATTTATCTTTTGGTGAACGACCGGTAAAGATACCCGTGTCGACTGCAACGGCACCGAGCTTGGTCACGGTTCCTTTTTCAAAACCATGCAGGTCATTGCGAGTTTCTTCCTCAAATAACACATCATAAGAGGGGTTATGAACAACTTCTTGGACATCATTGATGCCGTAGCGGCTCAGATCCAAATTTGGCATGACAAGGGCTCCTGAGATACGGTCTTGCATTAAACGAACGTTACTTCTTGCGGCACACGCATTAATCCCTTTACGCACTCGCCACAAGCATAAAATTTGGTCGCGAATGTTACCTTTAATTGACAAAAAAAGATAGGGCAAAATTTTCTCAGTCCGTTAGAATGCCCCCTCTTTTACTTAATATTTAACTAAAGTTGTTTTGTCCTTATGCGTGACTCATTTAAGTCAAGAATCGGATTTGTGCTGGCAGCAGCAGGATCGGCTGTTGGTTTAGGTAACATTTGGGGGTTTCCAACCCAGGTTGCTAACCATGGTGGCGGCGCTTTTTTGCTGGTTTATTTGTGTGTGATTTTTGTCCTTGCTATTCCCGCGCTTTATAGCGAAATGCTGATTGGTCATCATGCCCAAGCCAACCCTGTTCGCTCGCTCAAACAACTTAGCGAAGGACGCATGCGCCCTGTTGGTGGGACGATGGGACTACTCAACGTCATTGGCTCATGTTTAATGTTAAGTTTCTATCACATCGTTGCCGGTTGGATGTTAGTTCACGCACTAGGCTATCTTGCCACAGCCATGGGCTTGTCAGGCGTTGCTGAATTTTTACTTACCGGCAGCATGGTACGCGATTTAGTTTTTACTTCGGTGTTTTTGGTTCTCACCGCATCCGTCGTACTTAAAGGTGTCGAACAAGGTATCGAACTCTGGTCAAAACGCTTGATGCCGCTTCTGGTTGTTCTATTAGTCGGGCTCATCGTTTACATAGCCAGTTTACCGGGTGCGGGTGAAGGTTTTAAAACCTATCTGATCCCAGAGGTTGAACAATTCACTGATCCCGATATCTATATCGCCGCCATGGGTCAGGCATTCTTCTCTTTATCGATTGGCTTGGGTGGCATGATGATTTACGGATCGTATTTGCGCCCCGGAGCACAGTTGGGTCGTTTAAGTTTATCTGTAGCCGCGTTAGATACGTTGGTCGCATTTTTAGCAGGCTTGCTGATTATTCCTGCATTATTTGTGGCTATTAAATTGGGCGTTTCCGTTGAACAAGGTAACCAGTTTATTGGTGAGGGACAGCTGATATTCGCTGTTTTACCGGAGCTGTTCGGCAGTATGGGCTTTGCCGGTTTATGGGTTGGCTTTGGCTTCTTTATTTTACTCAGCATCGCGGCACTCACATCGACTATGGCTCAGGCTGAGGTGCCCGTCTCTTATTTATTAGAAGAGCACGACTTACCTCGCCCAGTCGCCGTTGCCATTGCCATGCTCGTAATCGCGTTGCTCGCACTATCCTTGGTGCTTTGGTTTGAGCCGCTGTTTGGCTGGGTAGTTACCGCTGTAACCCAATTCCAATTACCGCTGTCGGGATTGTTTTACTTGCTGGTTGTTGGGTGGTTCTGGAAACGTAGTAACCATGTTACAGCGCTGGCAGCGCAGGGCTTGCGCTACCGATTACTACGTTGGCACTTACGGTATATTTGCCCAGTCTTAATGGGGCTGGTTTTTTACCAAAGCGCGATTGCTTAGCTGATTAAGGGCGTTGTCCAGCAAATTTTTGTTGCAGCGCCTCAGCCACACGCCCATCCACAAACTCGCCAACGTCGCCGCCATGCAAAGCAACTTCTTTAACTAGAGTCGACGAAATAAAGGAGTTTTCTTCAGCGGGTGTTAAAAACACACTTTCCAGCTCGGGGAATAGTCGTCGATTCATATTGGCAAGTTGGAATTCGTACTCAAAATCCGAGACCGCGCGCAAGCCACGAATCAATACCGATGCATCATGGTCCTTAGCAAAATTAACTAACAGTCCTGAAAAACCCACCACACGCACATTGTCCAACTTCTCAGTCACTTGTTGAGCTAATAGTACCCGTTCTTGCAAGCTAAATAACGGCTTCTTACTTGGACTTTCCGCTACACCGACGATGATCTCACTGAACAGGCTTGCAGCGCGCTCGATAAGGTCGGCGTGGCCATTGGTTATGGGATCAAAAGTGCCAGGGTAAATAGCTCTACGATGCATAGGTTCCTCGTTTTAACGTTGTGCAAACTTTACAGTACATCCTCAAAACTGGCTCATCTTTATAGCTTTTGCAAATTAGGGATGCGGCTTTCAGTGAACATGCGTAAAATACAGGGTAATGTTAAGAAAGCCAAATGACTGAACAGGATTTCGTAATGAACACAAATTTTTATCAGCACCTTAATGAGCAACTCGAACAGACCAAATCAGACGGTCTGTACAAAAAAGAACGTATTATCACTTCTGATCAAAGTTCTGAAATTACCGTTAATGGCCAACAAGTGTTGAACTTTTGTGCCAACAATTACTTAGGCCTTGCCAATCATCCGGACCTAATTAAAGCGGCTAAGCAAGGTCTTGATGAACACGGCTTTGGTACTGCGTCGGTGCGTTTTATTTGTGGTACGCAAGATATTCACAAAACACTGGAAACTAAACTGAGTGACTTTCTGGGTACCGAAGACACGATTCTTTATTCTTCGTGTTTTGACGCCAATGGGGGTCTATTTGAGACCTTGATGGGCCCAGAGGACGCTATTATCAGCGATGAGTTAAACCACGCCAGCATTATTGATGGCATCCGTCTTAGTAAAGCGAAACGCTACCGCTATAAAAACAATAACCTTGATGACCTTGAACAACAACTTAAACAAGCCGATGCTGATGGCGCACGTTTTAAGTTGATTGCGACCGACGGTGTATTCTCGATGGACGGTGTTATTGCCGATCTTAAAGGTATCTGTGACTTAGCAGATAAATATGACGCCTTGGTGATGATGGATGACTGCCACGCAACTGGCTTCTTAGGCGCTAATGGTAAAGGTACCCATGAATACTGCGACGTTTTGGGTCGCGTTGATATCATCACCGGAACGTTGGGTAAAGCTTTAGGCGGTGCTTCCGGTGGTTACACATCGGGCAAAAAGGAAGTGATCGATTGGTTACGTCAGCGTTCGCGTCCTTATTTATTCTCTAACTCGGTAGCACCGGCTATCGTTCAAGCATCCATCAAAGTACTTGAAATGCTTGAACAGGGTAACGAATTACGTGAACGACTCTGGAATAACGCAACCTATTTCAGAACCGAAATGGAAGCGGCGGGCTTTACCCTCAGCGGTGCTGACCATGCGATTATTCCGGTCATGATTGGCGACGCTCGCCTTGCTTCTGAAATGGCTGATCGTTTGCTCGAAGAAGGTATCTATGTCATCGGATTCTCGTTCCCTGTCGTACCTAAGGGCAAAGCGCGTATCCGTACGCAAATGTCTGCGGCACACACACGCGAACAACTTGACCGCACTATTGAAGCATTCACACGTATTGGTAAAGAGCTCGGCGTTATTTAACGCCGAGTCTGGGGACTGATTATGAAAGCACTAGCGAAACTGCATTCAAAGCCGGGTATTTGGATGACCGACGTCGAGAAGCCGGAATTTGGTTATAACGACGTACTCATCAAAATTAAGAAAACCGCGATTTGCGGTACCGATGTTCACATTTATAAATGGGACGATTGGTCACAAAAAACGATTCCAGTGCCTATGGTTGTAGGCCACGAATACGTGGGTGAAGTAGCCGCCATGGGTGATGGCGTGCGCGGCTTTGAAGTCGGTGATCGTGTATCCGGTGAAGGGCATATTACCTGTGGTCACTGCCGCAACTGTCGTGCTGGACGCCGTCATTTGTGCCGCAATACCTATGGTGTTGGGGTCAACCGCCCTGGTGCCTTTGCCGAGTACCTCGTTATCCCGGCTGACAACGCATTTAAGTTGCCGGACGACGTCACCGACGATATGGCGGCCATCATGGATCCTTTGGGTAATGCGGTACATACCGCCCTTGCCTTTGATCTCGTTGGCGAGGATGTTCTGATTACCGGCGCAGGTCCTATCGGTATTATGGCGGCGGCAGTGGCTCGCCATGTCGGGGCACGTCATGTAGTGATCACCGATGTGAATGAGTACCGACTTGAGCTAGCCAAAAAGATGGGTGTAACTCGTGCCGTTAACGTGGCTGAAGAGAGTCTCAAAGACGTTATGTCAGAGCTGGGCATGAAAGAAGGCTTTGACGTTGGGCTAGAGATGTCCGGTGTACCGTCAGCATTCTCGCAAATGCTCGCGACGATGAACCATGGCGGTAAGGTGGCAATGTTAGGAATTCCACCTGAAAACGTTGCCATTGACTGGAACGAAGTTATCTTTAAGGGACTGGTCATTAAAGGTATCTATGGTCGTGAAATGTTTGAAACTTGGTACAAAATGGCCAGTTTGCTGCAATCAGGCTTAGATATTTCACCTATATTGACCCATCAAATGTCAGTTGATGACTACGAGGAAGGGTTCGAAACCATGGTTTCGGGTCAGTCCGGTAAAGTTATTCTTAATTGGGACTAACGATGACTCAGTCTGTTCGTCATATTTCATTGGTAGAAGCCCACCAAGCATGGGCTTCGGATGCCTCTCCTGTGTTCGTTGATATTAGAGATCCGCAATCCTTTCAAGCGGGTCATATCCCCAATGCACAACCACTCAACAACGACAATATCAGTGACTTCTTAGCGAATACCGATAAAGACACGCAGGTCATTGTTGTGTGTTACCACGGTATAAGCAGTCAACAAGCCGCGCTGGTGCTGGAATCGCAAGGCCTCACGCAAGTGAGTAGCATGGATGGCGGCTTTACCGCTTGGCAAACGGCCTACCCAGAAGCGGTCGAGCAGGGCTAAATTAATGAAACGCTTACTCACAACTCAGGATGGTCCTTACCTTCAGCAGTTATATGCGTGGCTTCGTAGCCAAGGTATCCCTGTCAGTGTGAGTGAGCGAAATGGCAAACTAGATTTGTTACTGCATCAAAGCAGTTACGAGGCACGGGCTCGCCAACTTATAGACGAGTTTAAGGCTGACCCAGACATCATTGCGGTTCGTGAACAGACAAAAAATCGTGAATTGCTAAATGACCTGATGAAAAATACAGGTTGGTTAACCCGCATCATTGCCGTGGTTTGCGTGCTTATGTTTATAGGCATTATGGCGGGCGGTGATACTTTTGTTCGTTACTTTATCATTAGTGATAGCTTTTCTCAGCTCCCGCTCGATGCCCCTTGGCGATTTATAACGCCCGCCTTTCTTCACTTTTCCGCTACCCACATCGTTTTTAACTTATTTTGGTGGTGGTATTTAGGTGGTCGGATAGAGGTCTATTTAGGGACACGTTGGTTGTTTGCCTTGTTCGTACTTACCGCTGTCAGTGCTAACGTGATTCAATTTCAGGTAAGTGGCCCTAATTTTGGCGGGATGTCTGGTGTGGTTTACGGTTTATTGGGTTTTTGTTGGCTATATAGTGGGCAGCGCAATACTCCACTTAAACTGCCACCTGCACTCATTCTATTTATGCTGGGTTGGCTGATACTTGGCTACACCAATGTACTCTGGGTCAACGTGGCAAACGAAGCTCACCTAGCTGGGCTGATAGCAGGTTGCATTGCAGGGATCACCGTTCGCAAACTCACGCCCAAACCGCGCTATTGATAAATATATTTCGTGAAAATGACTTGCTTGATCACCGTACTGCCGGTCTCCTTCGCCATCAATCGCTGTGCTTGTTCAAAACACTTAAGTCGCAACTGATCTCTGCCCGTCATTGTTCTGATTTGCTGTTCACTCGCTGTACTTAGGATCTGAATAAAAGCATCTCTCAACAATGGAGCGTGATGCTCTACCACGCTCACATTTTGTGGATTATCGACCATGACCTCTACAGCAACCCGAATAAAGCCAAGTCGATACTCTTCTTTATCCTTAATAAAATTTGTAATGATATCTGGCTCAAATCCATAGTAAGCGACATCCTGAGCTCGCGCGGCGCTTGCCGAGAATAGCGTAAGACTGAAAAGTAACAAAATGCTGAACAACCAACGTTGCAAGGTCATAATTCATTAGCCTTTATAATGTTTAACGGCAGTGGCTTTGGTATGATAGCCAAAGAATATCATGAGCACCAATCACTATGTCTATTGAATTTCTCAGTACCGAACCTTGTTGTTGGCAGCGTGCCTCCGATATCCAACTAGAGCCAACCGTCCGAGATTGGTTACTAGACGAGAGTTCACTTACAGCCAAGTTACGTTCGTTACCAGGCTCTTTTGCGGTGGAACTCATCGGTCAAACTGCGGCATCACCCTTTGCCAATGAACGTTCAAAGTTTCCACAGCAAACTCTTTTTGTTGTTCGGGAAGTACTACTCACTCTAGACGAGCGTCCATTCGTATTCGCTCGTAGCGTTTTTCCTATATCGGCGGCAGACCGGCATAACCTTAATTTGGGTGAGCTCGGGACACAGTCGTTAGGTCAGTCATTATTTAACCAGCCCGATTTAACTCGCTCGACTTTTGAAGTTACTCAACTACCCTTAAACCATGGTATCAACGAAATTAATCAGCACTTTTACCAGCAAAAAGGCCCTCTTTGGGGACGACGGAGCCTGTTCGAAACCCAGGGACAAAGTGTTTTAGTAAGCGAGTTTTTCTTAAGCCCTGTACCGATATACTGAGGTAATCAATGAATAAACTTAACAGCTATTGGCGTTTAATGCGCGCTGACCGTCCTATTGGTACTTATTTGCTCGCATGGCCAACGTTATGGGCACTTCTTATTGCCGGTGACGGTAATCCACCCCTCAAAATCGTGGTCATATTTATGTTAGGTACATTTTTAATGCGCTCAGCAGGCTGTGTGATTAATGACTTCGCAGACCGTAATCTTGATGGTCATGTGGAGCGCACAAAATTACGCCCTCTTGCTGCCGGTGAGGTCAACAGCACCGAGGCCATCCTGTTATTCTTTGGACTTTTGATACTCGCATTTCTGCTGGTGCTTCAGTTTAATACACAAACCATTATGCTGGCTTTTGCCGCAGCCGGTGTGGCATCTCTCTATCCATTTTGCAAACGCTGGACACAACTTCCTCAAGTCGTGTTAGGTATCGCGTTTAGCTTCGGTATTTTGATGGCATTTAGTGCGCTGAATAGCGATCAATGGTGGCTTGCGGGTGGCTTATTTATTGCTAATATCGTTTGGACCATTGCCTACGATACCGAGTACGCTATGGCGGATCGAGCAGATGACCTCAAAGTAGGCATAAAAAGTACAGCCATCCTGTTCGGTCGTTACGATAGACTCATTATCGCTGTCTTGCAGGTTGTGACTTTAATTATTCTCGCCGTGGTTTGGCATCACCTCAATGTGCAGTGGTACGCTTGGCTCGGTCTCATAGCCGCCGCTTGTCTGTTTAGTTATCAACATTGGATGATACGAGAACGAGCACCTAAGGCCTGTTTCCAAGCCTTTCTGCATAATCACTACATTGGAATGGTTATTGGCGTCAGCCTTGCGCTTCACTACTGGTATTAATGAGTCGAGCGGATGGTCAACGCATTTAGTCTGCGCTGACCATCAACTGTTGCACCGATTGACGAATCGTCTGCAAGATTGTCGGATCGAGCAACTCATCTATGTCGTCACTTAATGGACCTATTTCAGGCGCAGCCACTTGATCGCCATCATCGTTGACTTGCAAGAGAGATTGGGCCTTAAGGCTTGCGATAAAACTTGTCATGACTTTCTTATCATAGAACTCTGGCGCATCAATGCCATGAATCGAGCTGAGTCGTTCAGCGAGCGTTATCGACTGACGCTCAAGTTCGGCACGCTTAATCGGCTGCGCTTGCTGCAACAACTCTAAAACGATTGCATAACGCTGTAACGTCTCGCTTGCGCTGCCCGCCAATAATTTAAGTTGTAACCACGCCGCCGTTTCGCGGTTTGCTGCGCGCACCATCTCACCATCAAGGCTAATAAGCTGTTGGCGTTCTAATTCTTCTACGATAGCACGCACCCAAGTATCTAAATCCTTGTCGCTGTGTGACAAAAATAACTCAGCCTGCAACATGGGGTATACCGCGCTACAACGCTCGATAATAGTTGTGACGTTCACTTTTTGCTTGGCATGAATCAAAGATGCAATCACACCGGGTAATATCATTAAGTGAAGTACATTATTTCGGTAATACGTCATTGCAATAGCATTCGCTGCGTGCAAGGAGATGACCTGCCCCATTGAGTCATCTTCTACGTCAAACTTATCGGTGCGTAGCGCCAACGACAACAGCTCTTCTGCTGACTGCTCAGGTACGTTGACGTGATGCGTATATGGCACCTCGCGTAGTAAATTCAGGTAAACATTGATTTGGGCAATCAGTTCTTCTCGCGTTAGCGCATTATGCTCCGAACTTAATAGCGCCAATGCCGTGAGATTAACGCTATTGGCAGCCGCACAATCATTGATACCGCGCATGACTTGCTCGGCTAAGCCATTGACCGTCGGTGTTAACCAACTGGGTCTTTCGGGCTCTTCTGCGCCTCGTGTGACAGAACGCTGCCAGTCATCAACATGGTCATCCATATAGGCTTTTAAATCGATGGGCGAGCCGAAAGTAACAAATCCCTGACCAAAGTTTTTCAGCTTAGTGACGGACTTCAAAACTTGGAACAACGATTCTTTCTCTTTATTTTTACCTTTGAGCTCTTTGAGGTAAGTTGCTACCTCCATTACGTGCTCATAACCTAAGTACACGGGTACAATCGAAATCGGTCTTTGCTGACCTCTCAACATACCTTGCACGGTCATGGCAAACATACCCGTCTTAGGCGGCAATAAACGCCCCGTACGTGAGCGTCCACCCTCGGTAAAGTATTCGACCGGGTAGCCTTTCTGGAACAACCAGCATAGATACTCACGAAATACAGATGAATAGAGCTTGTTGCCGCGAAACGAACGACGAATAAAGAATGCGCCGCCACGGCGGAAAATCGAACCCACAGGGAAAAAGTTTAAATTAACCCCTGCGGCGATATGCGGAGGTACAAGACCTTGCTTATAGATAACGTAACTTAACAGCAAGTAATCCATATGACTTCGGTGGCAAGGTACATAAATGATTTCATGCCCTTGCTGGGCAAGCTTACGCACTTCATCGGCGCCTCGCACATCGATACCGTTATAGATTCGACTCCACATCCATGTCATAAAGCGATCTAATACACGTACCAAGGTTTCGCTGTAGTTGGCGGCAATTTCGTTTAAATAGCCTTTAGCCTTTTTTAAGGCTTGCGCCTCATCCACTTTATTAGAGCGCTGCTCATCTTTTATCGCCTTTTTAAGCGCCGGTGTTTTTAGAAGCTGGTTCAAAAGCTCATTGCGATCGCTCAATTTAGGACCCGCAACCGCATAACGCATGCGTACAAAGTGGACCCGAGCCACACGCGCTAGTTTATGCGCTATACGATAATCGGCGCCACTTTGACGACTCATCTGGCCTAAGCTTACAGGACGCGACATGCGGCATAGAACTTGACGCCCGGACAACATGATCAACCAGAACTTACGCAAATGCCCCGGGTTATCTAAGTCACCGGTCATGGCATTTCCCGCGTGAGCCTCTTGTCCGGGCTTGCGACCCCAAAATATCCCCACTGGGAGTAATTGTACATCCAGTTCAGGATCGGCTTGATGCGCTTCTAGTAGCGCTTGAAATTGCGAAAGTGCTCGTGCTGAAGCGGCGTCATCGCGCTCCGGTAACAGTAGCACTCGATCAAACGACTTTCCGTTGATGTAAAGGGGCTGTTGCGGATCGGGTAGCTGATTTTCACGCGCGGAACGCTGCAAAATAGCGAAGTCAGACTTGGCATTTGAGCGCATCACGTACACTACAGGTGCTGCCGTGATATCCGCCTGATCGGCCTCAGGTTTATCAATTATGGTCATTGCTCGTGTCATCCAACGGATAGGATGTTTAAAGAGCGCGTAACTCCAACTCACCGCGGTCATGATATTCCTTGCTACCCTTGCGTTTAAAACAGTAAGACAATAATCATAACAATTCCGTTCGAAAAAGTCGTCGAATAAAATGACTTGCATCTCACCAATACCTGTATATACTCACAGTATACTGTACAGATAAACAGGTAATTGATATGCGTCCACTGACTCCCAGACAAGCCGAAATTCTTGAGTTAATTAAAGATAACTTACAAGCAACCGGTATGCCGCCTACGCGCGCCGAAATCGCGAGTCGGTTGGGCTTTCGCTCAGCCAACGCTGCTGAAGAGCATTTAAAAGCGTTAGCCAAAAAGGGCGTGATTGAAATCATGCCGGGCATGTCTCGCGGCATTCGCTTAGTGGCTGAAGATATAGAAGAAGAGCTTGGCTTGCCGCTCATTGGTCAAGTGGCAGCTGGTGAGCCCATATTGGCCCAAGAGCATATCGAACGCCATTATCAACTCGATGAATCAATGTTTTATCCCAGTGCACAATTTTTGCTTCGTGTTAACGGGATGAGCATGAGAAATATTGGAATTTTGGACGGTGATTTGCTCGCTGTCCATAAAACTGAACAAGCGCGCAATGGGCAGATTGTAGTCGCCCGCGTTGAAGACGAAGTCACGGTTAAACGGTTTGAACAAAAAGGTCGTCAAGTACTATTGCATCCCGAGAACGAAGAGTTCTCTACGATTGTTGTCGACCTTGCCCAGCAAGTATTTGCTATCGAAGGACTTGCCGTTGGCATCATTCGTAACGGAGCATCTTTATGAAAAGACTACAATCAAACAGCAGCAATCACCCTGGACTATGGACATACAACAATCAACAGCCCGAAGTGATTACGCCTAATGTTGTTCCGCCTAGTTTATCAGCGGCACTTGAAGCGGCAGTACACAGCATCGGACAGCGCTGGATTACAGTTATCGGCGGACAGGCCAGTTTTGTACAACAACTTGTTAACGCAGGTATTCCTCGCCAACGTATTCGTTGGCTACGCCCAGGCAAGACGGACGATCGCGCATGGGCACTCGAACAAGCCGTATTATCAGGAACCAGTGACGTTGTGGTCGCTTGGGTTAGTGGCTTCGACAAGCGCGCTGCGCAGCGTATTCGTCTATCATCTCGAGTGAGCCAAACCCAGAGCTTCATGTTTGAAGAGGATGTATTAACCCCCCACCTGCACTAATCCCCCAACAGGGTTAATACATTTCTGGCTGCTTCGGCAGCCTTTTTTTTAACATTTATGGACACTTTTTAACCATTTAACGTTTTTGATCTAGATCTTTGTGTAGATTTTAGTTAATAAATGATACTACCCAACTATATAAATTAGTATAACTTATAAACTACAACAAAGAGTTGGTAGAGAAAGTGATTTCTGGGGAGAAGCTGTTCCTTTTTCTGCTTACCTCTTTGTTCTTCCAAGCTAGCATTTTGCTCAAGCAGAGAAGAATGAGAGGAGAAGTCACGTGAAAATGAAGCCGTTATGGGCACTACCCCTGTTGTATAGTGCATCTGCGCTTTCCCAAGAGCGCAGCCTCAACCTCACGAAAGGTGTAACAGAAGTCAGTCGGGACGTTTACGACTTGCACATGACGATATTTTATATCTGCTGTGTGATCGGTGTTGTCGTTTTTGGACTGATGTTCTATTCAATGATTAGACACCGCAAATCCCGCGGTCGTGAGCCCGCGAAGTTCCATGAGAATGTAAAGGTTGAAATTCTTTGGACGCTGATTCCGTTCCTTATTTTGGTGGGTATGGCGATACCTGCAACATCGACCTTAATAGCAATGGAAGATACATCAGATGCTGACGTAACTATTCAGGTCACCGGATCCCAATGGAAATGGCACTACAAATATTTTGATCGCGAAGTAGAATTTTTTAGTCGCTTAGCGACTCAACAACAACAAATAGATAATAAGTTTGATAAGAGTGAAAACTACCTTAGAGAGGTCGATAACCCACTTGTTTTGCCGACGGGTCAAAAGGTTCGTTTTCTCGTCACTTCTGACGATGTTATCCACAGTTGGTGGGTACCAGATTTTGCCGTTAAAAAGGATGCCAACCCCGGCTTTATTAACGAAGCCTGGACTCGAATTGATGAACCCGGTATTTATCGCGGTCAGTGTGCCGAGTTGTGCGGCAAAGACCACGGCTTTATGCCCATCGTTGTAATTGCAAAGACCCCTGAAGACTACGCTAAATGGATCGACGAGACAGAAGCAAAGCAAATTGCCGAGCAAAAGCGCCAGCAAGAGTTGCTTGATATGGAAATGTCGATGGACGAGTTAATGGCGATGGGTGAAAAAATTTATAACAGTACGTGTGCTGCATGCCATCAGCCTAACGGTCAAGGCATTTCAGGCACCTTCCCTGCGCTTGCAGGCAGTCCGATTGCGTCTAAGCCAGAAAATATCGATAAGCACATTGATATTGTTTTGCACGGTGTCCAAGGATCAGCGATGCAAGCTTTTGCCCAGCAATTAACAATGCAAGAGCTGGCTTCTGTTATTACTTACGAGCGTAATGCCTGGGGTAATGATACGGGCGAGATGGTACAAGCCGCCGACATTAACGCAGCAATGAATAAATAAGGAGACGGTGATGAGCACAGTAGTGGACGATCACAATCACGAAGCACACCACGATCATAAGCCGTCTGGCATTACTCGTTGGTTGTTTACCACAAACCACAAAGATATTGGTTCGATGTATTTGTGGTTTAGTTTAATTATGTTTTTTGTTGGCGGTGCAATGGCGATGGTCATTCGTGCCGAACTTTTTCAACCGGGTTTACAACTGGTGGAGCCTCAGTTTTTTAACCAGATGACCACCGTGCACGGACTCGTTATGATTTTTGGCGCCGTAATGCCGGCCTTTACGGGACTTGCGAACTGGATGGTGCCGATGATGATTGGCGCACCTGATATGGCATTGCCGCGCATGAATAACTGGAGCTTTTGGATTCTTCCATTCGCTTTCGTGATTCTTTTGTCATCATTATTCATGGAAGGCGGCGGTCCCGACTTTGGCTGGACGTTCTACGCGCCGCTCTCAACAACGTACAGTAATGACTCCACAGCGCTGTTCGTATTCGCCGTACACATCATGGGTATTTCATCCATTATGGGCGCGATCAACGTTATCGTAACCATAATCAATATGCGCGCGCCGGGCATGACTTACATGAAGATGCCTTTATTTGTCTGGACGTGGTTAATTACTGCCTTTTTATTGATTGCCGTCATGCCTGTACTTGCAGGCGCTGTGACGATGGTCCTCACCGATAAGTACTTTGGCACCAGCTTTTTTAATGCCGCCGGCGGCGGTGATCCGGTCATGTTCCAGCATATTTTCTGGTTCTTCGGTCACCCCGAGGTCTACATTATGATATTGCCGTCTTTCGGCATTATTTCAGCGATCATACCGACTTTCTCAAGGAAAAAATTATTTGGTTATTCCTCGATGGTGTATGCAACCGCCTCGATTGCCATTTTATCGTTTCTGGTCTGGGCACATCATATGTTTACTACAGGTATGCCCGTTTTCGCCGAGCTCTTTTTCATGTACTGCACGATGCTAATTGCTGTACCGACAGGCGTTAAAGTCTTTAACTGGGTTGCCACGATGTGGCGAGGCGCGATTTCGTTTGAGGTTCCCATGCTATTCGCACTCGCATTCGTGATTTTGTTCACGATTGGCGGCTTCTCCGGTGTCATGCTTGCGATGACCCCTGTCGACTTCCAGTATCATGATACTTACTTTGTCGTCGCTCACTTTCATTACGTGTTGGTAACCGGAGCAATCTTCTCTGTCATGGCAGCAAGCTATTATTGGCTGCCGAAGTGGACCGGACACATGTACGATACAACATTGGCAAGGCTGCACTTCTGGTGCTCTCTCATCTCGGTTAATGTGTTGTTTTTCCCAATGCATTTCGCGGGATTAGCCGGTATGCCTCGTCGTATCCCCGACTACGCGGTGCAGTTCGCAGATATCAACCAAATCACCAGTATCGGCGGCTTCGCCTTTGGTTTATCACAACTCCTCTTTTTATGGTTGGTGATCAAATGTGCGCGTGGTGGCGAAAAAGCAACAGCCAAGCCATGGGATGGCGCGGAAGGCCTCGAGTGGACCGTTCCGTCACCAGCTCCCTATCACACGTTTGAGACACCACCCAAAGTGGAGTGATCTTATGTCTGATAAACGTGCTAACAATAGTAAAATCGTCAAACGCCTGCTACTCACCGTAGCAGGCATGTTTGCCTTTGGTTTTGCGCTGGTACCGTTGTATAACGTATTTTGCGAGGTCACCGGGTTTAACGGACGTACCAACAACGAACCTGCTGCGGTCAGTCAACATGAGGTCGATAAAAGTCGTACCGTTAGAGTGCAATTTATTACGCGAACAGCACAAGGCATTCCGTGGAAGTTCGAACCGGAAATTAAAGAGGTGCGCGTTCATCCTGGCGAAGTACGTGTCGTAAACTTTCTTGCCGCGAACCCAACGCCTGATGATATGGTCGCTCAAGCGATTCCTTCTATCGCGCCAGCAGAGGCATCACTTTATCTTAATAAAGTCGAATGTTTTTGTTTCAATCAGCAACCGCTGGCCGCCGGCAACGATGCCAAAATGCCAATGCAGTTTTATATTGACCCTGACATTCCAGCCCATATCACCACCTTCACCCTGTCATACACGCTGTATGATATGACAGCCAACGCGACGCCAGAAGCTCTGGCTTTGCTTGAGTCAACAGAATAAGGAATACGTCGTTATGGCAGAACAACAACAAAGTTATTATGTACCACCGTCAAGCATTTGGCCCATCGTGGGAGCGCTTGGCTTAGGATTAATTGCATGGGGCGCCGCCCATACCGTTATTGAAGCAACCAGCGATACGCAAGGTTGGGGGTCGCACGTTCTTTTCGCCGGATTTGGTGTCATTGCGGTGATGCTGTTCGGTTGGTTCCGCGATCAGATCAATGAAACAATGAGCGGACTTCATAGCGATCAACTCGACACCTCTTATAAGCAAGGTATGAGTTGGTTCATCTTCTCTGAGGTGATGTTTTTTGGTGCCTTTTTTGGCGCGCTTTTCTACGCGCGAATGATTGCGGTGCCTTGGTTAGATGGCGCCAGCAATAACGTCATGACAGGTGAAGTTTTATGGCCTCAGTTCGTTGCTCAATGGCCTCTCGTTGAAACACCGGGTGGAACCAAAACACAAGCGATGGGCTGGTACGGATTACCATTGATTAATACCGTCATCTTGATCACCAGTTCGATAACCTGCCATTTTGCCCACGTGGGCCTGGAGAAAAACAAACGGACCCAACTCACTGCAATGCTTGGCCTAACAATAGTGCTCGGCATGATATTTCTCTATTTGCAAGGCACTGAGTATGTGCATGCTTACGAGGAGTTGGGACTCACCTTACAATCTGGCGTGTACGGAAACACCTTTTATCTGCTAACAGGCTTCCATGGCATGCATGTCACGCTAGGCACACTGATGTTGATCATTATGTTTTTACGCGTGCTTAAAGGACACTTCACGCCACAAAAGCATTTCGCCTTTCAGGCAACCAGTTGGTACTGGCACTTCGTTGACGTGGTGTGGATTTGCCTATTTGTGATTGTGTATGTGCTTTAAGGCTTAATAGGGCCTTGGATGAAACGGTAAAAAGCCTGCATACGCCGCGATCACCATGAGCAGTAAAACGATCGCGGCGATACCCACCCGACGTCCTAAATAACGCGACATCGGCGGTTTTTCTGGGTCATTGCTCAACATCACGAACAGAGCGCGAAATAAATTAAAAATCATATAAAGAAGAAGCGCGACAATAATGAGTTTGAAAAGAAGTAACATAAAAATCCCCTTAGTAGCGTCAATAGTTACTGTGATTGCTATTGCCATTTTGGTCAAGTTGGGATTCTGGCAACTCGATCGCGCTCAACAGAAACAACAGCTGTTCACCGATTTTGCGCAGGCACAAAATCAGCAGGCTCGCCCACTGACAGACAGACTATCGGATCGCAACTCCCTAAACCGCTTCGAGTTAATTAGCGTTACAGGCCAAATCGATACTAAACGCTACTTTTTGCTCGATAATCAAATGGTTGAAGGGCAACCTGGTTATCACGTCATTGCTTTACTCAAAAGCACTCAATTAAGCGAGCTGTTACCTGTTAACTTAGGTTGGATAGCGGCGCCACGGTCCCGCTCAGAAATTCCAACCGTCGAGTTACCGCAACAGGAATTAACAATAGAAGGTTTAGTTCGCATCCCTCAGGCGAATCAATTTATTTCTCAAGTATTTGAGGAGCAACACACGAAATGGCCAAAACGCGTCCAAGAGTTTATCCCGCAAACCATTAGTGAGCACACGGGGATAGCGCTAAAACCTTATGAGCTATTGTTGGTTTCGCCACAACTGAAAGGTTTTCGGCAACAGTGGGAGCCTCAAGTCATGGCACCGGAAAAACATCAGGCTTACGCGGTACAATGGTTTTCACTCGCTATTGCCTGCTTAGTGGTATACCTTGTAGTGCTATACAAATTAAATAAATCAAAACAAGAGGAGACACCATGAGCTCCCTCACACGCTCACAACGCACGTTGCTCATTGTTATTGCAGTATTCGCTCTGCCCGTCATAGGCGCATGGCTGACCCTTAAAACACACTGGTATCAGCCCGCTACCAATAAAGGCGTGTTGCTTGAGCAACCGCTCACGTTATCGCAACTCGAAGTGTTACCGGAAGGTTGGCGCGTCGCTTATCGAATGCCGGACGAGTGCAGTCAGCAATGTAAGAATACATTATATGTGCTGGGTCAACTCGATGTGGCTTTGGGAAAAGATAGCGACCGCGTGACCCCCGTCGTGCTATCACCACACACGGTGTCCAAACAACGCGAGTTGCCTCATTGGCAGGATATTGTAGCCATACAGTCACCCGAGATCATAAACGCCGTTAAGGTCATTCCGTCAGATCATGTATTTATCATCGATCCACAAGGCCACGTCATGCTGCACTACCCCACTTATGCCGATCATGAAACGATGGTTTTAGAAGGCAAGAACATCTTGGCTGACCTTCGCAAAATGTTAAAGCTTTCTCGGATTGGGTAGGATTGACTCATGCGTACACTCGTTAAAATCAGTTTGCTTTTAGCATTTTGTGTAATTGTTCTCGGTGCTTATACCCGACTTACCGAGGCGGGTTTGGGGTGTCCTGACTGGCCTGGCTGCTATGGGTTTATGAGTGTTCCTACTCAAGAGCATCATGTTGCTGAAGCACAAATGCGTTTCCCTGATGCGCCGCTTGAACACCATAAAGCATGGAATGAAATGATTCATCGCTACTTTGCTGGCACGTTAGGTCTTTTAATTCTAGTCATCGCTGTCGGCTCAGTATTAAAAAGACGTTCTACGTTCGACTCAAAGTCAACGCCTAAGAAGTTACCTTTGTTTATTTTGCTATTAGTCATATTCCAGGCAACGCTTGGCATGCTCACTGTCACAATGAACCTGCAGCCACTCATTGTCATGGGACACTTACTCGGTGGTTTTAGCGTACTGTCGCTGTTATTCCTGCTATCACTGCGTTTAGAACCCTACCGATTGGGAGGAGGCGACCCGGAGCTACGCAAATATCGTGGACTGGCACTATTTGCGTTGTTAGTCGTTATCGGACAAATAGCGCTTGGTGGCTGGGTTGCCGCAAACTATGCGGCAGTCGCCTGTACCGAGCTACCCGTGTGTGAGGGTAATTGGTCTTCTCAGCTCGATTTTGCGGGCGCGTTCAGTGTACCTGAAGCAACGAGTTATCAATTTGGCGCCCATGATTACGACGATAGAATGACAATGCACATCATGCATCGTTTTGGTGCGATCTTTACTACACTGGTGTTAGCTTGGCTATTATTTAAATGTCGGCGCAAAGCTCAGTCTGGCTTTTTTAGACGTTCATTAGCTTGGGTAGCCTTATTACTCATAGTCCAGATCAGCCTTGGCCTTAGCAATGTAATTTACAGCCTTCCTTTACCGGTCGCTGTCGCACACAACGCTGTGGGTGCGCTACTACTGCTGTCACTCGTTGCACTCAATTATAATCTTTCACGCAAAGCGTAAGAGGTGTTTATGCAAACCATAACAAGCCATAAAAAGCTCGAACACCCCATCATCAAATGGCGCGAATATCTAGAGCTCACAAAGCCACGGGTCGTCGCCATGCTACTTCTGACGGCGGTGGTCGGCATGTGTTTGTCGACGCAGAACGCGTTGCCCGTTTGGACTCTGATTCCGGCCCTCGCGGGTATTGGTCTAATGTCTGCCGCCGCAGCGGCGATTAATCACTTAGTCGACCGCCATATTGATGCCAAAATGGCGCGAACCTTACGTCGTCCGTTACCACAAGGAAGTCTCTCACCAACGCGTGTATTGACCTTTGCTACGCTCCTGGGGCTCGTAGGTTTTGTCATGTTGTACGCGTGGGTAAACCCACTAACCGCTTGGTTAACCTTTGCCAGTATGGTGGGCTATGCAGTGGTCTACACCATGTTTTTAAAGCGCGCCACGCCACAAAATATTGTAATTGGTGGTTTGGCAGGTGCAGCGCCACCGCTGTTAGGCTGGACAGCCATGACCAATGAAATCCACGGTTTTGCGATTCTTTTAGTCATGATCGTGTTTACCTGGACACCGCCCCATTTCTGGGCACTCGCCGTGCATCGAGAAAAGGACTATGCGCGAGCTAAAGTTCCAATGCTACCGGTTACCCATGGCGTCGAATTTACCAAGACTTGCATCTTTCTATACACTATTTTGCTATCGGTGGTATGTCTTCTGCCTTATCTCGTTGGTATGTCAGGCGTGCTTTATTTGATTGGCTCAACCGCTTTAAACATGATCTTCTTGGGGTATGCATGGAAGCTTAAATATGCACCGGAGAAAAATACGGCATATAGCATGTTCACCTTCTCCATTTGGCATCTGATGTTAATGTTCGTCATTCTCTTAGTTGATCATTATTTGTAAGGACATACCATGCAATCGCGTTGGCTTATAATTATCGGTGGAATATTGGCAGCCGCTGCCGGGGCTTTGGCTTTTATCACAATGCCGCAAGAAAAGCCGGAAGCCTTGGTATATGATCCACCCAGGGCACTCGCTCCTTTTAAGATTGAGTCCACGGCTACTGGTGGAACCCTTGATAACGAAGCGTTAAAGGGTCAGTGGACGTTACTTTTTACGGGCTACACCTATTGTCCGGATATTTGCCCGACCACGCTTTCTTCTCTAAAAACAATTCTGCCGCAGTTGCAAGCTCATGCTGATGTCCCGGTCAAAGTTTGGATGATCTCCGTCGACCCTCAGCGAGATTCACTGGAGCGCTTAACGGAGTACACGGGTTACTTCGGTAAACATTTCGTTGGGGTGCGCGCTGAGCACCCACAACTGTTCCCATTTGTCAGAGATTTAGGGTTAATGTATTCAGTTCCTGAAGAAGGGGAAACAAATTATTTGGTCAATCACAGTGCAGCGATTATTTTGGTGAATCCTAACGGGAGGCGGCTCGCTATCTTTAATGCGACTCACGAGCCGGGCGCTATTCCAACAGTCGATATGGAACAGCTAGTACGCGATTTTGCTATATTAGCGGGCTAGTCGGGCCAGTTACCCTGACTATCGGGACGAATGAGCGCCACCGAGAACCAATGATAACCACCACTGGTACTCGGAGCTGTGCAATTGATACGAGAGCGTCCCATAGGGATGTCGTTCTTAGGTGTCACGCTAAATTGCATTTCAGAGTCCCAATGCGGCTCAAGCACATCACTTCCTGCAAAACAGCGCAATGCATTGGTGTTCATTCCCTCTGTCTTACTAAGTTCAACGGTCACAGTCGGGCGCGTTTCGGAATGTGAAACTAACGGGTCTGCCGGCGTATAATGAGTTACCGGCATAGGTAAACTATTCAGTTTGACCGCCAACGTCTCTAAGTTAGCGTAGCGTCCTGATGCTGGAAAACGTGGGATCGCTGTGGTCGGACTCCATTGACTCCAAGCACCTGAATGCTGAGCAAACCCTTTAAAGCCCCAGTCTTTTAGTAGCTTCTCAAGCGCAGGCGAATATTCGCCGTAAGGATAGGCAAAGTACTTAGGTTGTTCACCTAACTGAGCATCAATCGCTTGTTGCGCTGAAACAACATCCTGTTTCATTCGAGCCTGCCATTGCGCCTCTGATTCATTGTCTTTGCGACGAATTAAGTGAGCATGAGTCTGTCCATGGTTCACTATGGTCGCGCCTTCTGCATCAATTGTTTTCAACTCCTGCCAACTCATATAGGCCGATGGATGCGCTTCAAGTAAATCAGGATTAACGAAAACAGCGTACGGATAATCATACTCTGTAAGTATCGGATGAGCGTTTTCAAACACATTGTCGTAACCATCATCAAAAGTAATAACGACGGTCTTGGCCGGGATACTTGCCCCCTCGTCTACCCATGTTGCGGCTTGCTCGATATCAACAACATTAAAGTTATTGTCTTTCAAGTACCTTAAATGTTGCTCGAACTGTTCTGGTGTAATCGAGGTCACCGCTGGGGTGCTATCAGAGACATGATGATACTGAAGAATATGTACCCCCGGATAATCATCATTAGATGCCATGGCATCCACTGTAAAACTAGAGAGTGCGATAAGAGCCAATAAACCTGTGATTAATTTCATCAGACTATCCAGAAAGTTGCTGGTGAATGTTACATTAATGCCAGTCTACATGATTTAGTTGGAATTCGCTTAATGCAAAAGTTGTTGGGCTTTGCGCGCGCCGATCATCGTCGCGTATTTGCAATCGCGTTACCCATGATGATCTCGAATATCGCTGCACCGCTTTTAGGGCTAGTCGATACGGCAATTATCGGGCACTTGCCAAACAGCGTGTATCTCTCTTCAGTTGCGATTGGCGCCATGGTCGTCAGCTTTATATATCTACTTGCGGTATTTCTTCGTATGGCGACAACGGGCGCTATTGCCCAAGCCTTTGGCGCCGATGATCAAACAGAACAACATCAACTGTTCACCCATGGGATTCTCACCGCCTTAATACTGGGCGTGGTAATCATTAGCTTGAGTCCTTTTATAACTTCAGTGTCATTGTGGCTCGTCGCACCAGACCCAAAGTTACTCAATTACGCCACGGACTATATTCAAATTCGATTATGGTCAGCGCCAGCGGCGCTCACAACACTGATCTGCCTGGGTGTTTTACTCGGTCGTCAAGATAGTCGAAGAGCGATGTGGTTAGTGATTATTACTAACTTCGTCAACGTCGTACTTGATCTCATCCTTATCGTCGGCTTAAACATGAACGTTAAAGGTGCAGCCTACGCGTCACTCTGTGCTGAGTGGACAACAGCTATCATCGGTTTCTATTGGTGTCGTCACACCTTAGGTTGGCAGTTGCGCAAGGCACGTATTGTTGCCAGTAAATTAAGCTTGTTCTTACAGGCTAATGGCAATATTTTTGTTCGCAGCCTGACACTGCAACTTTGTATGGCGATGATGACAGGCTACGCCGCACGATATGGCACGACCATAGTGGCTGCCAATGCAGTGTTAATGCAATTCTTAATGCTGATATCACTTGGGCTTGATGGCATCGCATATGCTGTTGAGGCGTTAGCCGGCGAAGCCAAAGGACGAAATCGCCCAAATCAAGTACGCTACTGGTGCAGGATTACACTGTTGTGGTCAAGCCTGTTCGCGGTCGGCTATTCACTCATATTTTGGTTGTTAGGGCAGCAAATTATTGGCTTGATTACTGACTTATCAGCCGTAGTGGATACTGCAATGCGCTATTTACCGTGGGTGATCGCACTACCGTTGCTTGCACATTGGAGCTATTGGCTGGATGGTGTGTTTATCGGTCTAGCATGGTCAAAAGCCATGCGAGATACCATGTTGCTTGCGGCTATTACTGGTTTTATCCCGATTTGGTGGCTAAGTAAGCCACTCGAGAACCATGGTTTGTGGCTGGCCCTGAGTGGCTTTCTCATTATGCGTGCTGTTTACCAAGCGATTTGGTTACTGCGCAGGAGTCGCAAGGTCGTCTAGTAAAATAACTTGTGGAGGTGTGCCACCACCGTCAGCATCGACCGCGATAACTGTATAGATACCACCACCTTCTAAGTTGAATAATACAGGACCAATTGCTGCAGTCTTAGTGCCTGCTGCAGTGACAGTCGCGTAGTATTCACCTGGAGTGACTTGTAAGCTACCTGTTGACACCAAGCCTTCAACATCAAAAGGTACATCGGCAACAACGGGATCAGCATCGCTAATATCTTCAGCTGCGGTCAAATAGATATCCACGTTACCCGCTGAAGGAGACGCGTGCACCACTTGAAGCTGCGCGGCCGTTGCAATACTACGACGTTGCTCAGTTAATGCCTGTAGAGCTAATGAGTCATCACCTAAAGCACCCACCGCATAAATGCTATAACTCATTGTGGCTTCTAGCGAGAACTCGACATCATCTAACACTTGCGGTGTGCCACCGGTTGCGGCGACATCGACCAAATAGTCACCTTCTGCGACGTTGATATAGTCAGTGGCTGATTGAAACGCAAGATCAGTGATTTGCGGATCGGCTGCGTTATTCAGCGTTACATCAACATTTGGTGCGTCGGCAGCGGCGTGAATAACACGTACATCCGCTCCTGCGTTTGCGTCAGGAACTAAAACCGTACCGTCACCCGTTGCAATCTGCAGCGTCACAGGTGAATCGCCTGTTGCTGTATTATCTGTTGCAGCCACGATATAGTCACTGCCGTCGGGAAGCGTAATGGTACCCGAGTCATAGACCACGGTTGTTTCACCTACTGGGGTTAGACGAACACGATAGTCACCGGCTTCAACCGAGACTTGACCTGAGTCATCACTAAACTCCAATGTGGCCGCGGGCGATGCGTCGGCAAGTGCTGCGTCAGGCGCAGTCAGATAGACATCAACTCCGGGGGCGTTATAAGCTGCATGGACTACTTGAATGCGGCTATTGCCACTCGCAACGTCCGACACTGGATTACTAATGACTAAAGGTTCGAGACTTTCATCACTCACATTACCCACGGCAAATATTTCGTAGCGTGTGTCTGCGTTAAAAGTCAGGTCCGCCGGTCCAATGACTGCAGCTGTCGATTGGTCGGGTAAAATGCCCTCAACCGTTATCGAATACTCACCTTCTTCGACTTCGATAACGCTGGAGCTGGCTTGATAAGGTACGTTTTCTAAAAGCGTTGTATCTTCTGCTATTACATTGACGTTCGGCGCATCAGAGGCTGTATGATGCACGCGTACGAAACTACTTTCTGGTGTGGGGTCGACAACTACTTCATCGTCGTTGTCATCGTCATCTAACCAACATCCCGACAAGACAAGCGTCGGCAAAAGTAGTACACTAAGTTTAGTGATTCCTCGCATTGTAATTTCCTCGTAATGATTAGGGCAAATATCACTACGAACTATGCAAATGCGAGGGATCACATTTGCTTAACAAATTTTGTAAAGAATTTGTAAGCTTGTATAGCTAGAATGATCTAGTAATACGAGTGTTCACCACGTTCATGTTCAGTCACATCTCGGACGCCCGTGATCTCATCTGGGAAACGCTCGATGAGTTCTTTCTCAATACCGTTTTTCACGGTCACGTCGATCATGCTACAGCCGTTACAACCACCACCAAATTGTAAGACCGCTTTACCGTCCTCGGTGATTTCAGTCACTAAAACATGACCCCCATGATTGGCAAGCTGAGGATTAATTTCCGCTTGAATCACATATTCCACACGGTCAATCAGAGGCGCGTCGTCAGCCACTTTACGTGCTTTAGCGTTAGGCGCCTTCAGTGTCAATTGTGAACCAAGTTCTTGTTCCTCAAAATCAATCACAGCGTCTTCTAAAAACGGCGCGCTTCCTGAATCAACGACTGCGTCGAAACCGTTAAAAGGAAGTCGTTCATCATCTGGCTCAACTGAGTCGGGTGGGCAGTAAGATACACCGCACTCAGCATTCGGCATCCCAGGATTAACAACAAATACGCGAATGTTTGTGCCTTCGGGCTGATCAGCTAACAACTTACAGAAGTGCTTTTGTGCAGATTCCGAAATGCGGATCATAATATCACCGTTCCTATACTTGAGTAATTTACTAGGTTTTATTCTAACGCAGACACTGCCAAAAGACTAGTGTTCGAGCGGGACGCTCCTAGGTTATACGCCAGACTCCAAACATCAACTGAACGCGCACCAACGGCATGTAGTGCCTCACTCGCAGCGCAAAAACTTGCGCCTGTTGTGCAGATATCATCAATTACCGCAATCGACTGACCCGATAATTTGCGATTCGCCTTAATAGCTCCTATTCGACTCAGCCAGCGCTGTTGTCGACTGCGATACTTTTGCTTGTCCAAACGTTTTATCCATAGCAAGCCACGTTTGGCAACCGGGATCGAAAGTAAACGTCCGCAATGGTGAGCAATCAAGCCGGCGGGATGAAAGCCTCGTTTTAACCAATCCTTGTCAGTACTTGGCATAGCGACTAAATAGTCAGGCAAAGGCATGCTGTGATAGCGATAGGTAAGCAAAACCTGTGCGCTCAGTTGTAATGCCAATAGTCGAGCCCAGTGACTGTTTCCACTCTCCTTGAAGCGATTGATTAGCCAACGTATTGACGTGTGATATCGCCAAACTGCGATGCAAAGCCGCTGTCGACGGAAGCAACGCTCTCCATGCGGTGGTGCATGTTCCAACAACAAGTGCCGAAAGGAACGAGGGCACATTCTGGGCAACTGCGCACTGCAAATAGTGCAGATTCCGGTTAGCGAGTTCGTTGGTTGTTGGCAAAAGACACAATCATTGAATTGCAGTATGATGGCGAGGTGATTAAGGCGAGATAGCATAGTTCATCAATATCGACAAAAAAAGAGAAACATAGTGAGTATTGCAATAACACGACAGGGGCAAGGGGAAGATTTAGTTGTACTCCATGGCTGGGGTATGAATCGTCACGTATGGAGCTTGATAAAAGACGAACTCAGCAAACACTTCAATGTATGGCTGGTCGATCTGCCAGGCTTTGGTGATAGTCATGAAGAAACCCTATCGAATTCCGTCGATTCCATCGCTGACCAATTGCTATCTTCCCTACCTCAACGTTTCCATATATTGGGCTGGTCAATGGGTGGATTAATAGCCACGTCGTTAGCTACCCGACACTGCCAGCGCGTCGATAAATTGATCACCGTAGCGTCATCCCCTTACTTTCTGGAGTCGAGTGATTGGCCAGGCATCAAGCCACGATTAATGACCCAGCTAGAAACCGATTTACAAAATGATTTTCGTAAAACGGTGGAGCGCTTTTTATCACTCCAAGCGATGGGCAGTAAAAATGCAAAGCAGCAAGTAAAGCAACTCAAACAGTGGTTATTTGAATCCCCGTTAGCCTCTGAAGAAACATTGCTTACCGGACTGAAATTGCTTGAAAAAACCGATCTTCGCAACACTCTCAAGCATATCCAAGCGCCTATGCTACGCATGTATGGTAGACTTGATGGGCTGGTACCTATCAGCGTTTGTCAGGCGATCGAGCGCTTAGTTCCACAGTCCACGTCCTACGTATTTAATGACAGCGCTCACGCGCCGTTCATCACCGAACCCGAATTGTTTATCGAACGCCTGATAAACTTTATCAAAGGCTGATTAACGTTGGCATTGTGTGCAATACACCGTACTGCGCTGGCCTAAACGAATTTCTCGCAATGGCTTTTTACAGACCATGCACATTTTTCCGCCTCGCCCATAAACCTGAAGTTTTTGGGCAAAATAACCGGGGGAACCATCCACTCGAGTAAAGTCACGTAACGTCGTGCCACCCTGCTGTATCGCCTCAGCTAATGTCTCTTTGATGTGCTTAACCAATCTTTCATAGCGCACTTTACTTATTGCTCCAGCGGCGCGCTTGGGATGAATACCTGCTTTAAAGAGCGCTTCATTGGCGTAGATATTACCCACACCAACCACTTGATGGTTGTCCATGATGAACGTCTTTATCGGTTGCTTTTTATTGCGTGATCGCTCGAATAGATAATCTGCATTAAATTCATCCGTCAAAGGCTCGGGTCCAAGCATCGCTAGCAGCTTATGCTCGTCAGCATTCGTTTCAGTAAATAATAGGGCGCCAAACCGACGCGGATCGTTGAGCCGCAAACACTGTCCCGTCGCGAACTCTATTTCGATGTGGTCATGCTTAACGCGCGGTGTTTCAATCGGCACTACGCGTAGCTTTCCTGACATGCCGAGATGCAAAATGAGTGTGCCCTGCTCAGTTTCTAGCAGTAAATATTTCGCTCGTCGAACCACGCGAAGAAGACGGCTTCCCTCAACGTGATGAACTTGGTCAGGCACAGGCCAGCGTAATCGTGTATCGTGAACATTAACACGCTCAATTTTATGCCCTTCAATATGCGGGGCTATACCCATACGACTCACTTCAACTTCTGGTAATTCTGGCACAATGAGGCTCCACTAGTTACTAGGAATTAGAGACGCGCGAGTTGCGTTTTCTACTAAATATAATTGTCCTTGTTGCGGCAGCCTAAGCATTACCGTGGGTTTATCATAAAGCTCAACTTCAGCATAATTATCGTTGCCAAAATACAAAGTCACGATGACTGGATCGCCTTGAGGCCTTTGGCTTGTCGCTGAAATCGCCAACTGTAGCCATTGATTAATAAGCGCCAACACTTGCTCTTGGGATTGAATACAATCACCTTGGCAGGTCCATTGCTGCTCCTTCAGTTGGTATTTTGAACCTGCAAATTCGATTCCTGTGAGTTCATCTGACTTACCCATCAACGACTGAGTGGGTCCCGAGCTTATCTTGGTATTCGGATTTGGAAAAGCAAACCAAAAAGTCGCCACGATGATAAGCACCACGTAAACGATGATATTATTCCAAGTGCTTTTTTTAAATGTGAGTCCAAAAAACCGTCGCTTTTCGTTAATATCCATAGACTCTCTTCGACAAAACAATTGTTGATATCACAATAATACTTTATATTCTCGCCGCTTATCTTATTTAATCATGGCTATGGAAAAAATATCCCATCACATTGACTCGATAATCGACGCGCTTGTTGAGCGTGGATACGCAATTATTCCGAGTTTTTTACCCCACACCGTCGCAGAACCACTGTATCAAGAAGCGAGCCAAATTGCCTCAGCTCATTGGCAGACCGCTGCCATTGGACGCGCTCAAACACATACCATTAATACGATGGTTCGTAACGATAGGATTATTTGGCTAGACGATAACAGCACTTACGGCGCCCCCTTCCTGAACTTAATGGAACAGTTACGACTCGCTGTTAACCGCACGCTCTTTATGGGTTTGTTCGACTACGAATGTCACTTAGCTCACTACCCTAAAGGCGCGTTTTATAAAAAGCATCTGGACGCGTTTAAAGGTAAAAGTAATCGCAAGTTAACCACGGTGCTTTATCTTAACCCTGAGTGGAGCGAGGCCGATGGCGGCGAATTAGTAATGTACGGAAAGCGCGGTGAGGTGTTGGAAAAAGTATTACCAAAACGTGGCACATTAGTCGTGTTTTTAAGTGACCAGTTTGTACACGAGGTACTTCCTAGCCAAAAAGATCGTTTCAGTTTAACAGGTTGGTTCCGGTTAAACGCCAGCATCTCCGGCATTATCGATCCACCACGCTAATCTAGTCGCGCACATAGCATAAATTTTAGATATAAAAAAACCGGCGTAGTAGCCGGTTTTTTGCGAAACAAAACCAAATTACTTGATTTTTGCTTCCTTGAAGATCACGTGTTTACGAACCACTGGATCGAACTTTTTGATCTCCATTTTCTCTGGCATGGTGCGTTTATTTTTGTCTGTAGTATAGAAATAACCTGTACCAGCAGACGACACCAAACGAATCTTATCGCGCATAATATCTGTTCCTTACACCTTGATACCACGGCCGCGGAGATCCGCTAATACCGAGTCAATACCATTTTTATCGATGATACGCATACCTTTGGTAGAAATGCGTAATTTTACCCAACGCTTCTCGCTCTCAACCCAGAAGCGGTGAGTTTGTAAGTTTGGTAAAAAGCGACGCTTAGTCGCATTGCGTGCGTGCGAGCGGTTGTTACCGACTACCGGACGCTTACCTGTAACTTGGCATACTTGTGACATGTCTCTACTCCAAAATTGCTGCAAGCTCGCCTGTCGCCCAATTTGACCTTGCCTAGAAATCCGAGGGCGCATTTTATACAGCAAACAGGCCCGCTAATCAAGCTAAAACGGCGGTTTTTTGATCTCTTTGATCGTTCGGGCGCAATTTTACGCTATCTTGCAATAGATCTCCAGTGATTATTAAATAAGCCCTCTTTCGGCAAATGAAACAGGATCACCACTACCGATCACGAAGTGATCAAGCAACGCAACGTCAACCAGGGCAAGTGCTTTCTGGAGCCTTTCTGTTACCCGTTTATCGGCCTGGCTCGGTTCCGCCACTCCCGATGGGTGGTTATGCGCCAGGATAACGGCAGCCGCATTATGCTGCATGACAAGTTTAAGCACTTCACGCGGATAAACTGGAGCAGCATTAATCGTACCGTAGAATAGCTCTTCATAACGCAACAAACGATGTTGGCTATCAAGCAATAGCAGTGCAAAAACCTCTCGCCGCTGATGACGCAACTGAGTTGACAAATACTCCTTCACCATCGATGGTTCAGTAAATCCGTCCCGCCGCGAAAGTTGCCAAGCTAAGTAGCGTTTTGAGAGTTCGAGTACCACTTGTAGCTGATTAATCCGCGCGGGCCCTAGCCCTTTTACAGCCATCAGTTGCTGGTTCGAGGATGTCAGTAATGGGCCAATCCCGTTGAATTGCACGAGCAGCTGTCGTGCAAACGTAACCACGTCCAAACCTCGACAACCACTCCCCAATAAGATCGCCAACAGTTCCGCATCTGACAGCGCACTAACTCCAAACTGCTGTAACTTTTCCCGGGGTCTTTCAGACTCAGGCCAAGACTTTACACTCATTGATTCAGCTCCGCTAAAATACTCGAGTGTAGCCTTACAGACTACCGCCTCGCCGTAGCTCATGTTATCTTTACGTGTCTTAACATACGGACGTTGGTGATTCATCATGAGTGCACTTGCAGGTCAACATATTTTAATCGGTATCACCGGAGGCATAGCAGCCTATAAAATACCCGAACTGATACGTCGCCTCAAAGACGAGGGCGCGCAGGTTCGTGTCATACTGACCAAAGGTGGCGAAGCCTTTGTGACGCCCATGACACTTCAAGCGGTATCCGGTGAAGAAGTGCATAGTGAACTACTCGACACACAAGCAGAAGCCGGTATGGGTCACATTCAACTGGCGAAGTGGGCCGATATTGTTATGATTGCGCCGGCCAGCGCTAATACGTTAGCTAAACTCGCTCATGGCTTTGCTGATGATCTACTCAGTACCGTTTGTCTTGCCACTGCTGCACCGTTGTTGCTGGCGCCGGCAATGAATCAACAAATGTGGCAACACCCTGCGGTTAAGGCCAATATGCAACGGCTTAGCGAGCAAGGAGTCAAGGCGATTGGCCCCGAGTCGGGCTCGCAGGCCTGTGGCGATGTAGGTGCTGGACGCATGAGTGAGCCCCATCAAATTAAAACGTTCATCATTGAGCAGTTACAGGATTCAGTGAGTAAACCGCTTGCAGGCGTGCGACTCACTATCACTGCAGGTCCAACGCGAGAAGCAATTGACCCCGTGCGTTACATCAGTAACCACAGCTCCGGTAAAATGGGATTTGCCCTGGCTCAGTCGGCAGCCAAACTCGGTGCTGAAGTGACACTGATAGCAGGTCCTGTTGACCTTCAAACGCCCACGGGGGTGAAACGGCTTGATGTAGAATCAGCGCAAGAGATGTTAGAAGCAGCCCTGGCGAACCCGAGTGACATTTTTATCGGTTGTGCTGCAGTGGCAGATTATCGTGTCGCGAATATCGCCGAACACAAAATAAAGAAGAACGCTCAATCGGGTGCTCCGCAACTCGAGCTTATTGAAAACCCAGACATTCTAAAAACCATTGCTGAACAGAACCCTGCACCGATGTGCGTTGGCTTTGCAGCGGAAACACGCGACGTAGAAACGTATGCGATTGATAAATTGAAACGTAAAAAGTTAGCGCTCATCATCGCCAATGATGTTAGCAATAGTGATATTGGCTTTAATAGTGATAATAACGCCGCCGTGGTGCTCAGTGCTGACGAGCGTGTGGTGTTTGAGCAACAAAGTAAAACATCGCTTGCCCATCAGCTGGCACACTATATTGCGAACCACTTTCATCAGAATTTTCGTAGATAATTAAGGAACCGAATCAATATGACCTCGGTAGAAGTCAAGATACTTAATCCTAAAATTGGCACCGACATCCCGCTTCCTGAGTACGCCACTAGCGGTTCAGCAGGCATGGATCTTCGCGCGTGTATTGATGCGCCCATGACTATTGCAGCAGGACAGACGCACTTAGTCGGAACTGGACTTGCCATGCATATCGGTAACCCAAACTATGCAGCGACGTTATTACCTCGCTCTGGACTTGGACACAAACACGGTATCGTTCTTGGCAACCTTGTCGGACTCATTGACTCGGACTATCAGGGCGAGCTTAAGGTGTCCGTTTGGAATCGTAGTGAAAGAGATTACGTAATTGAACCTGGCGACCGCATTGCACAACTAGTGATTGTTCCTGTCATTCAGGCCGATCTCAACATTGTAAACGAGTTCGCTGCAAGCGATCGCGGCCAAGGCGGGTTTGGCCATTCTGGTAAGCAATAGTTAATTAGGTAACGCGATGACACAACAAAAAAGAAACCGTCGTGAAGAGATTCTACAAGCCCTTGCCGCCATGTTGGAGACAAGCCCCGGGCAACGGATTACCACGGCAAAATTAGCGGCTAACTTGGGTGTTTCGGAAGCAGCGTTATACCGTCACTTTCCATCAAAAGCACGTATGTTCGAGGGGCTTATTGAGTTTGTCGAAGATACGCTTTTAAGCCGCATTAATTTAATTATGGACGAAGAGAAAGACACGCTGATGCGTTGCCAAACGATCCTTAAGTTAGTGCTTACTTTCGCTGAAAGAAATCCTGGAATTACTCGTGTCATATCAGGTGATGCATTAATGGGGGAGCATGACAGGCTACGCCATAGGATAGAGGATTTATTTAACCGTATTGAGTCACAACTGAAGCAAGTTTTACGTGAAAAGGCATTAAGAGAACAAAAGCGGTTCGCTGTAGAAGAAGGTGTACTCGCGAATCTATTATTGTCATTCGCTGATGGTAAGATTAGTCAATTCGTACGTTCAGATTTTAAACGCTTACCTACGGAACACTTTGAGCAACAGTGGCAACTTATGGAACAACAATTACTGGCTGCATCCTAGCAGCCAGTAATTGTATCATTCATTCTTCTTAGCACGACTCAATAACGCGATAGCCGCCTCTTCCGGCGCCTTACCCTCGTATAACACTTTATAAATCTGCTCACAGATCGGCATTTCGCAGTCTTCACGATGCGCTAAAGACACGACTTCTCTCGTGTTACGGTAGCCTTCGACGGCTTGACCGATGGATTCTAATGCATCATCTACAGACTTACCCTGACCTAACGCTAATCCAAAACGACGATTTCGTGACTGGTTATCTGTACAAGTAAGGATAAGATCACCTAAACCGGCCATCCCAGTGAAGGTTTCACTTTTGGCACCCAGCTTGAGACCTAAGCGTGTCAACTCGGCTAAACCACGGGTAATAAGCGCAGTACGTGCGTTCGCACCAAAACCAATGCCATCCGCCATACCAGCACCAATTGCAATGACATTCTTGACTGCACCACCGAGTTGCACACCGATAAAGTCATCATTGGTATAAACGCGAAAAGAACGCTCGCAATGCAACATTTCTGACAGCTCATCCACAAAATCTTGATCTGTCGATGACATCGAGATAGCCGTCGGTAGGCCTTTAGCCATTTCAATTGCAAAGGTAGGACCCGACAATACCGCTAATGCGTGAGTGTTGCCAAGCACATCCTCAGCGACCTCATACAATAGGCGTCCACTCTCTGGCTCGAGACCTTTAGTCGCCCAAGCGACGCGTGCGTGCGTTGCTAGTAGCGGATTGATGGTATTTAAGATGTCAGCGAAAGCATGGCTCGGTACTACCACAACCACATTTTTCACGCCATCCACCGCCGCTTTAATATCTGCGGTAACTGTTAAGCTTTCTGGAAATTTACAACCTGGCAAGTAATGCGCATTTTCGCGATGTTCTCGCATCGCCGCAACTTGCACCTCATCGCGTCCCCAGAGTAAGGTTTTCACCCCTTTTCGAGCGAAACAAATAGCAAGGGCGGTGCCATAAGACCCCGCCCCTAGAATCGCAACTTCTGCTTGCTTCATATTAAGCAACCAGTCCTTACGCGTCAGCTTGCTGTTGTTGTGCTTGTTGCTGCTGAACGTGTTGCGCGAAGATCGCATCAAAGTTCACAGGTGCTAAGTTCAACTGTGGGAAAGTCGCACGGTTAACCAAGCTTGCTACACATTCACGTGCGTACGGGAACAAGATGTTCGGGCAGAACGAACCTAACGTATGCGCTAATTGACCTTCTTGAACTTCGTCACCGATGGTGAAGATACCCGCTTGATGAACTTCACAAAGGAATGCGACTTCGTCGCCTACTTTATTAGTTGCCGTCAAAGTCAGCACGACCTCATAAACGTTGTCTTCAAGTTTTTCATGCTTAACGTTCATGTCGAGTTTCAGGTCAGGCTTCCATTCTTTACGGAATACTGAAGGCGAATTTGGCGCTTCAAAAGAAACGTCCTTAGTGTAAACGCGTTGGATAGCAAACTGCGGTTGTTGTTGTTGATTTTCGGCAGTTGCGCCATTTGCTTGCTGTTCGTCAGCCATGATGATACTTCCTATTAAAACGTTGGTTGTTCACTAAACTAAATTGTCGATTGACGACTTTAGCTAAATTTTTAGTTAAAAACTACTTTCCTGTTGCAATCGGTAATTTATCATTACGCCAAGCATTCATGCCACCTGCTAGGACAGCGACTTGGTTAAAGCCTTGTGCTTGTAAACTTTTCGCGACCGAAACCGCCGTGTGTCCAGTGTTGCATACCAATACAATGGGGGCATCCTTAAACTTTTCAATAGCATGCACCTTATTGTCTTTGATCTGCTGCTGCGGCAATGATTTAGCACCACTCACGTGTCCCTTTCGGTACTCATCCGCTGAACGGATATCGACAAATATTCCGTCCTCTCGGTTAGTCCAGATAATCGCTTGTTGCGCCTGTAACTGCTTGATACCTTGCATGGTAGAGCGAATGGTCATAATGATTAACGCGAGCAAAAGAACAACCCATAGTCCGCTCATGAATGGATTATTCGCTACAAATGTCATTAGTTGTTGCATGCTAACTCGTTTATTTATTCGGTTAATGGTGACCCCTCACAGGAGGAGGGTATGTCCTTTTAGAGGGTGAAAGTATACCCTCTGTAGCCCTAACTACCAATAGCAAATCGAGTGGATGCGAAATCGGCAGAAATCCAGTAAACTGGACAGAATATATTTTTGCTTTCAAGCGCATAGGTAGTCGATATGGCACATGATAAAAAACCATTGGTTTTGATGATCTTAGATGGCTGGGGATACCGTGATTCAGCTCCGGACAACGCGATAACCGCGGCGAACACGCCAGTGATGGATCGGTTGTGGAATGAGTACCCTCACTGTTTAGTCGACGGCTCGGGAGGCGCCGTTGGTTTGCCGGATGGCCAAATGGGCAATTCTGAAGTAGGCCACGTTAATTTGGGTGCAGGCCGCGTTGTTTATCAAGATTTTACGCGCATCTCGCAAAGTATAAAAACGGGAGAGTTTTTCGATAACCCTGTGTTGACCGAAAACGTGGAACAAGCGGTCGCTAAAAACGGAGCAGTCCATATCATGGGACTACTCTCAGCAGGGGGTGTTCACAGTCATGAGGAGCATCTCATGGCGATGGTCGAATTGGCGCATAAAAAAGGCGCTCAACGTATCTACGTGCATGGCTTTCTTGATGGTCGCGATACCCCGCCTAAATCAGCAGGTCCGTCGATTGAAAAGTTTGAAGCACTCTTCGAACGACTCGGTGTAGGTCGCTTTGCCTCACTATCGGGTCGATTTTACGCAATGGACCGCGATAATCGCTGGGAGCGCATCGAAGGTGCATTTAACGCCGTTTATCATGGACGTGCTGAACATCGCGCAAATAACGCTCATAACGCCCTCGCCGACGCGTATGAGCGGGGCGAATCCGATGAGTTTGTCAGCCCGGTGGTCATTGGAGAGCCGGCCGCGATAGAGGACGGTGATGCGGTGTTCTTTATGAATTTCCGCGCTGACCGAGCGCGCGAGATGACACGTGCGTTTATTGATAATGAACTCGATACGTTTGAGCGTGGCATTCGCAAACAACTCAGCGGCTTTGTCATGTTAACCCAGTACGCTGATGAATTTGACACGCCTTGTGCCTTCCCACCGGTAAGACTCGACAATGTGTTAGGCGAGTGGTTAGCTAAGCACGATAAAACGCAGTTGCGCATTTCTGAAACAGAGAAATACGCGCATGTCACATTCTTCTTTAGTGGAGGACGGGAACAAGCGTTTGATGGCGAACAACGCAAACTTATTCCTTCACCTAAGGTAAAAACCTACGATCTGCAACCTGAAATGAGTTCAAAGCAACTCACTGATGCGATTGTTGAAGCTGTCGATAATCAAGAGTATGACGTCATTATTTGTAACTACCCCAATGGTGATATGGTGGGTCATACAGGTAACTTTGATGCAGCAGTAAAAGCCTGTGAAGCCGTTGACCATTCGGTGGGAAGAGTAGTTGAAGCATTACAAAAAGTGGGCGGTGAATGCCTTATTACTGCTGACCACGGTAACGCCGAGCAAATGAGCGACCCGAGCACTGGCCAAGCCCATACTGCGCACACCAGTGAGCTTGTTCCGTTTATTTATGTCGGTCGTCATGCTACACCACGTAATGGTATTCTCTCCGATGTGGCACCCACCATGTTGCATTTAATGGGACTTGAACAGCCAAATGAAATGACGGGTAAAACGCTCATGCAATTGGACGGTTAATTAATGCTGAAAGCGTTTGTATGGAGTCTGTTTCTTGCAATCACTTTGTTGGCTGCTGAGGTTAGTGCGCAGCAGCCGACTGAGCAAACCAAGGCTGAAAAACAGGCAGAACTTAAAGCAATTCAAGCCGAGATTGAATCTCGGCTTGAAGCGTTTGAGTCGCGCAAACAAGCATTAACATCGAGTCAGCGGGCGCTCAAAAAATTAGAGTTACGTACCGCCAAATTGGCTGAAGCGCTGCAAAACACCCGCGAGCGATTGCAAACCTTAGCTGGAGAGATTGAAAACAACGAAGCAGAGCAAAGTCGGTTGGAAAGCGATATCCGCGAACAACTTAAGGCGCTGAAGGATCAAGTGGTTGCCGCCTACGCAAACGGCGATTACGATTATCTTAAACTGCTATTGAATCAACAAAAGGCATCCACTCTCGAACGTCAACTGACGTATTATAAGTACCTAAACGATGCCCGCATCGCGGCGATTGATGAGTTAAAACAAACGCAAACTGAATTGGAACAGGTCAAACAGGCATTAAAAGCGCAATACCAACAACAAACTGAGTTGCGCGGCGAACAGTCAGCACAACGTTCCGCACTTGAGAAGCAACAACAAAAGCAAGAACAAGCCATTGCCGAACTGCGTAATGAACAGCGCTCAGAGGAAGAAAAAATTGCCGAGCTGCGAAGTAGTCAAGCTGAATTAGAGCAGGTGATTGCTGCCATTGAGGAAGCACTTAGTGATCGTGTTGAGTTAGTCGGTTTGAAGCCTATTAAAGCGAGTTTACAATGGCCGACCAATGGTAAAGTACAGCGTTTGTTCGGTGAACGTCGTGAGGGACCTATCCGTTGGAAAGGCGTACTCATTGATGGCGAACAGGGGCAAAGCATCCGTAGCATTGCAGACGGTCGTGTTGTTTTTGCCGACTGGTTACGTGGATTCGGACTGGTTATTGTGATCGACCACGGTGAGGGCTATATGAGCTTGTATGGCTACAACCAAGTGATATTCAAGAATGTCGGCGAAGAGGTACAGCAAAACGAGGAAATTGCACTGATGGGTCAAAGCGGCGCGCAAAATTCTCCTGCACTTTATTTCGAAATTCGCTTTAAAGGGCAACCCGAAAACCCAACCCAATGGATTCGCTAGCCGTCATGGGCCGTTACCTGTGTCTACTCGTACTCAGTTTTATAATGGTTTCCCCTGTGGTCGCTGCCGACAGGATCGCTATTATTATCGATGACATCGGTAATCACCCAGAAGATCTCGCAGCCGCGGACCTCCCCGGAGATATTACCTTTGCTATTCTCCCCTTTACCCCTTACGGTCGGTCTTTTGCCTTAAAAGCGCATCACCAAGGCAAACAAATTATGGCACATGTACCGATGCAAGCTTTAGCGGGGAATGCCTTGGGCTTAGGTGCGCTCACCGCCGATATGTCGAGTGCCGAAATAAAGCTCAAGTTACGGCAAGTATTAGATGATATTCCTTATGTGGTCGGCATTAATAATCACATGGGCAGTCAACTCACGCAGTTAACGCAACCTATGCAAGCGGTGATGGAGTCATTAAAAAATCACGATTTGTACTTTATCGACAGTAGAACAACCGAGTACACCGTGGCAGAAAAGATGGCACAGTCCTACCAAGTACCTGTCGCACGGCGACACGTCTTTATCGATAATGAAACAGACGAGCAATATCTCACTGAGCAGTTTGATGAGCTAATACAGATCGCTCACGCACACGGGAGTGCTATTGCAATTGGTCACCCTTACCCGGAAACGATTAAATTTTTAAAACAGCGCTTAAAGTCGTTAAAAGAAGATGATGTTCAGCTAGTTTTCGCATCGGAATTGACAGTTAAAAGCGAGTTAAGCATCGCCAGTGGCTTGTTCAAGACGGGTCAGTAGAATCAGCGCTTGATCACGACTATCCCCGCATACATCGTGCGTCGCATCAAAGTCTGAACACACCTGAGGACGGCGCGGGTCACCAAACAAACGACACAAATTATCGTCATCGAGTTGGACACAACGCTCACCTGCCCTTTTACCCTCGGACATTCCCGGAATCGGAGAACTGATCGACGGCGCAATGCAACAAGCGCCACACCCCATACGACACTCCATGAATCCTCCAAAAATCTACTGGGCAATCAGAAACGAAAAAGGCGCTACTTGCGCAGCGCCTTTGGTACACAATACAGACTCAGTTATGACATCGCTGCACGCAATTTCTTCATCGCATTTTGTTCCAGCTGACGAACACGTTCAGCAGACACTTCATACTTCGCGGCCAAATCATGTAACGTAACTTTACTTTCAGACAACCAGCGTGACTGAACGATATCCTGACTACGTTCATCAAGCTCGCTCATCGCTGAAAACAGCTTTTTCTGAGTGTGTGCTTCGTAGTCTTCAGTCTCGATTTCTTCCGCGAGATCTGAGCGTTTGTCCTCAAGATACATCGCCGGTGAGTAGGTCGAGCCTTCTTTAGAATCATCATCGTCAGAACTCAGTTCAAAAGCTTGGTCATGGGCACTCATGCGCGCTTCCATTTCCATGACTTCTTTGCTCGAAACACCTAGCTCTTTTGCCACCGTTTCGACTTCATCTTGATTGAACCAGCCTAAACGTTTCTTCATCTTACGCAAATTGAAAAACAATTTACGCTGCGCTTTGGTGGTCGCGACTTTTACAACTCGCCAATTACGCAATACATATTCGTGAATCTCTGCCTTAATCCAATGCACAGCAAATGAAACAAGGCGCACACCCACTTCTGGGTTAAAGCGTTTTACCGCTTTCATGAGACCAATGTTACCTTCTTGAATCAAATCCGCTTGCGGCAGGCCGTAGCCAGAATAGCCACGGGCGATGTGCACGACAAAACGTAGATGCGACATGATTAACTCTTTCGCTGCATCTAAGTCTTTATCTTCCTGCAAACGTTTTGCCAGCGCTTTTTCTTTCTCAGCGCTCAGCATTGGAATGCGGTTGACTGACTGAATGTAACCGTCAAGACCCCCGCCCTGAGGGACCGATAAAGCCATGGTTTTTAATTCAGTGCTCATTTAACAACCTCTAATTACTCACTACATGTATCGACTAGCATAACCTATTCATATGACCGCTTTTTTACACGCAAGTTCCCTTTTAGCGCAACAGATCGTCAGTGCTGGACCCGAAAAAACGATCGCCAAGAATCTCAGTATAACGCGCATGTTTGTCAACGCAAGTTTTGCGATCGTTTTCGATCATGCCTCTGGTTCGATACTTTTTATGTGCTTTCGCACCGCTAGAAAACTACCGATTAAACCCAGCGCCACAGCAACCAACCAGACCATTAACATCTCGCCCACAGTCAATCCTGAAAGGGAAAACTGTGATTGATATAATTCAGTTACATTGGTTACGGCAGAACCAATCCACCAGATCAATAACTGGGTTGCCAACCATGCAATCACACCGCCTGCCACACCATACCAAACACCGGTATAAAGAAACGGCCGTTGAATGAATGCATCAGTGGCTCCGACGAGTTTCATAATCACGATTTCATCACGTTTACTGAGTATATTCAGTCGGATTGTATTGCTCACGATCAGAATGACAGAGATACATAAAAGCAGCGCTAATGCGGCCAATACATCCTGAATTAAATCAACAATCGCTTGCAGACGAGACAGCCAATCAACATCGAGTTTACCCATCTGCACTTCGCGAGCCTGTTGTAGTTCTTCAAGCAATGCCTTCGCCCGCGCAGGTGTGCGTGCTTGTTGCGCTGGTGTTACAACCAGTACGTCGGGAAGCGGGTTACTGTCAAAATAATCCAATGTTTCACCAAAACCAGAAGTCGCTTTAAACTGCTCAAACCCTTCTTGTTTGGTAACCCACTGAACTGACTCGACGTCATTACGGATACTTATCTGCTGCTTTAATGTAGCAACCGATTGCTGGCTTGCATCGGTACGCAGAAACAAAGAAATTTCAGAGGCTTGCTGCCACTGTCCAGCAATTTGGGAGGTGTTTTTTACCATCACATAGAGTGCGCTAGGTAGCGTTAAGCTCAAACCAAGTACAGCAACAGTCATTAAGCTCGCAATCGGATTACGCCACAACTCCCCTAGACTACTGACCGCCTGTTGCAAATGATGCACCGGGATCATCAAAATACGCCGCCAAAACGGTAAGCTGGTTTGTTGTTGAGCACCTTTTTCGACGACTCGGTTGCGGAACAATAGACTCATACCGATTGCTCCTCTAACCCATCATTAATGAGCAGCCCCTCTTTTAAAGTCAACGTCCGATATTTTAACCGCGCAATGAGACCTAAATCATGCGTAGCAATGAGTACCGATACACCGACTTGGTTGAATTCCTCAAATAGCCGAATAATGTCCATAGAGAGCTTAGGGTCGAGGTTACCCGTAGGTTCATCCGCCAATAGTAAAGGCGGTTTGGTAACGATAGCGCGTGCGATACCGACACGCTGTTGTTCACCACCGGAGAGCATCATGGGAAAATGCCGGTATTTGTCGGCCAAGCCAACCTTTTCAAGGGCCGCAAGTACCCGTTTACGTGCTTCTTGTACGCTGTAACCCTCAATGATCAAGGGCAACGCGACGTTATCAAACACCGATTTATCCATTAACAGCCGGTGGTCTTGGAATATCATACCAATGTCGCGACGTACAAAAGGGACCTGCTTCGGCTTAATCGTGTTGAGATCATGACCATTGATACGCACTCGACCGGCGGTCGGGCGCTCCATCACACTGATTAGTTTGAGCAAGGTACTTTTACCGGCGCCGGAGTGACCCGTTAAAAATGCCATTTCTCCCGGCTCAACATGAAAATCAACATGACTGAGGGCTTGGTGACCCCCAGGATAAGTTTTACTAACTTGCTCGAAGCGTATCATAGTGGCTTAAAGTTGCTTTATTCTTGTTCTAGCTTACGGTCAAATAGCGCTTGAATAAAGTCTCGCGCGACAAATGGCCTCAGATCGTCCAGTTGCTCACCCACACCGATGTATCGGATTGGTATCTTAAACTCATCGGCTACGGCAAAAATCACACCGCCTTTAGCGGTACCATCCAATTTCGTCATTACAATTCCGCTCACTCCGACAGCTTCGGTGAACAATTTGGCTTGCGAGATTGCATTTTGGCCCGTGCCCGCGTCTAACGTCAGCATCACTTCGTGTGGCGCTTCCGGATCCTGCTTTTTCATTACCCGCACAATTTTCTTTAGCTCTTCCATGAGGTTAGATTTATTTTGCAAACGCCCAGCCGTATCGGCAATCAGTACGTCGATACCCCGCGCTTTAGCGGCCTGCATCGCATCGAACAATACTGATGCACTATCAGAACCGGTCTGTTGTGCAATAACAGGAATTTCGTTGCGTTCGCCCCAGATCTGTAACTGTTCTACGGCAGCGGCGCGGAACGTGTCCCCGGCTGCGAGCATGACTGACTTGCCCTCACGTTTGAACTGTTTAGCGAGCTTACCAATGGTGGTGGTTTTACCCACTCCATTAACACCGGTCATCAAAATGACATACGGCGTTTTACTGGTATCAATCGCGAGCGGCTTATCGACCGGCTCGAGCAAGGCTTCCATCTGCTCTTGCAGCAATTCATATAGTGCTTCGGCATCTTTAAGTTGTTTGCGATCCGCTTGTTGCGTCAGATTATCGATGATTTTTGTGGTCGTTTTTACGCCTAAATCAGCCATTAATAGCTGCGTTTCAAGTTCTTCAAACAGATCGTCATCGATCTTCTTACCTTTAAAGACGCCGAATAAGCCCGAACCAATACTGCCCGATGTCCGCTTGAGTCCCTCGGTCAGGCGAGCCCAAAGCCCCTTCTTCTTAGCGGGTGCCGCTTCGGGTGTTGACTCAACTTCAGGTTCTATTGCTGGAGCGGCTTCAGGCTCGGGCTCAGGCTCAATGTTAGACTCAGATCTTGTCTCCTCTGCAGAGACAACCTCAGGTTCTGGTTCGAGCTCAGGTTCGGGTTCAGACTGCTTAGGAGGTTCCGGCTCGACCTCAGGTAACGGCTTTCCTGCGGCTGAATCGGCCGTCACTTGCGCACAGTCTTCCGTTGCATCAGCATCACGTGGGGTCGACTGCTGCTCTTGCTCATCTTGTTTTATTTCTTTCTCATCTTGTTTCGACGATTTATTGCGTCGAAACATTGAAAACAAACCTTTTGCCATAATTGAATACCTTGGAACTACAACCATTAAATCGTTAAACTAGTGATAGTTTACCACGCTGTAGCGAAACTGACGACGCACCCAGATAATTAACCAGGCCAATTATATTGTGAGAAAACAAAGCAACAAGAAAACAGGAGAATTGCGCCTTATTGCCGGGCAATGGCGCGGGCGCAAGCTGCCCATACTGACATCCGAGGGACTTCGCCCCACCACGGACCGCGTACGAGAAACCTTATTTAATTGGCTGCAATTTGATATTCAAGGCGCTCAGGTTGTCGATTTGTTTGCTGGCAGCGGTAGTTTAGGCTTTGAAGCCGCATCAAGAGGCGCCCAACAGGTAACATTGATAGAGATGGATAAAGCGGCGGCGCGGCAATTGAATCAAAATGTCAGTCGCTTATCGGCACCACAAATTAATGTGATACAACAAAGCGCGCTCGATTGGCTAAACGCGGAGTCAACTCAACACACTAAACTAGACATCGTATTTATCGATCCACCATTTAATAAATCACTCGTCAGTCCGACGCTTGCCGCGCTGAAGCGAGGTGAGTGGTTACATTCGGATTCGCTAGTTTACGTCGAAAGTGAACGCAACTTACCGCCTGAAATCTTCAATGACTTCGATATCCTCAGAGAAAAACATCACGGTCAAGTCAGCTTTAGACTGCTCACTCCATCAACTGAAGAGACAACACACGTATGAATATGATTTTACTTCTCGGCAAAGCGATTTTTGCCATTATATGGATTGCTTTGCTTGCGCTTTTATCGGGTTTAGTCGTCGACATGAGCACCCAAGCTTATGGTCTGATTGCTATGTTACTCGGCGTACTTGTGATTATGCATTTGTTATTCCTGGGGATTTTTGTTGCCACGATGAAAGCTCAACTCCCTTGGAAAAAGGGAGATGGCTGGCAGATTCTTATCTTCGGCATTTTCGGATGGCTAACAATCTACGCACGTCAGTCTGATGACTGATTCACTTCAAGGCCGATGTTAGAAATACCTTCATCGGCCACCATTTGCTTCAGCTGGTTAACCAATGCCTTTGTGACGGTCGGTTGCGCTTCGAGGTAATTGAGCATCGCTTGCTGCATTTCAACTTCGTACTGATACAGCTCATGTTGATTAACCGCCTCTCGTAACTGTTCAGCGGGTACCTCATCGGCGATATTGAGCTCAATGAATTTAGCCACCGAGGCTTGCGATACTTTCGCCACATCAACAAAGTTTTTTGAGTCTTTATCAAGCACGCCCTGCAGCAAGGTACTGATTGCAGTACACGCATCCATCGCGGGATAAACCCCAAGCATGTCATGACCGTATTCACTCGGCGTCACTTCATCGACTTTCTCTTGCCAACGTTCTGCGTTGATTTTGCTGTGTTTAGGATTTGCATGACGGTCCCATAGCGCGTTGAGTGCGCCACGTAGCGGCTTGAGTTCACCGAACCCCGTGAGCTGATGAAAAAATTCATAATTTGGCAGCATCCGCTCGCACAGATACAATGCAAACAATGATTGTTTTTCGGCTTCCATCGCACGGATGCGCTGAAACGTATTTAATTGACCCACAAGCAATCCTCGTTTTCGCTGAAGGACCCGTATTATGCCTAAAATAAGCTTGCCTCGCTACGATGACATTGTATTAGCTGCCAATCGCTTGGAAGGTTTCATTAAACACACACCGGTACTCACATGTTCAGAAATCGATGAGGCCCTGGGCTGTGAAGCTTTCTTTAAGTGCGAAAACCTTCAGAAATCCGGCGCGTTTAAGTACCGGGGCGCCAGCAATGCGTTGTTATCTCTGTCAGAGCAACAACGGCAAACTGGAGTGTTTACCGTATCATCAGGTAATCACGGTGCCGCACTGGGCTATGCTGGAGCACGTTTAGGCATCTCCGTTACGGTCGCGGTGCCCTATAATGCGCCTGCGATAAAACGTAACAATATTGAAGCCAGCGGTGCTTCAATAGTGACTATAGAGCCCGGTATGGAAGCGCGAGAGCGATTTGCAGCAGAACGAGCGCAGACCGGAGAGACATTTATTCCCCCCTATGACCATCCCGATATTATCGCGGGACAAGGAACAGCAACGTTAGAGCTACTCAAACAAGTCGAAGATTTAGACACCGTCGTCGCCCCTTTGGGCGGTGGTGGTCTGCTGGCAGGCGCATGCCTAGCAGCGCAAGGACTCGAAGTTTATGGCGCTGAACCGATGCTCGCCAATGATGGGTTTGAGTCGCTCAGCACCGGAGTCCGACAACCCGCTAAACCACCGCGAAGTATTTGCGATGGCTTACTGACGCAATTGGGGGAATATAATTTCGAAATATTAAAACGCCACGTAAGTGCTGTGCTTGTCGTTGAGGATAAAGACACAAAAGCGGCCATGGAACTGATCTGGCAACGTCTTAAAATCATTATAGAACCATCCTCAGCGATCACGCTGGCGGCGCTGAAGCAAGAGCGAAGTCGATTCGCCGGGAAACGGGTTGGAATTATATTAAGTGGTGGGAATATCGCGGCCGAGCCCAGTCAGCCGCTCAAGGTTTAAGTTGCGAAGATATCGTCATCGCTTTTGAACGTTTTGAATTCAAGCGCGTTGCCGCAGTAGTCGTAAAAAAACATCGTGCCTTGCTCACCCGGTTTGCCCTGGAAACGAATGTAAGGTTCGATGACAAACTCAATATCCGACTCAGCAATCTTGCGCGCAACGTCATCCCAATCTTCGCGTAATAACACGACACCGAAGTGAGGCACGGGCACATTGTGACCATCGACGCCGCTGTGGTTTTTAACACCCGCTATTTCAGGTGCCACATGCGTAACAAATTGATGACCAAAGAAGTTCCAATCGATCCAATCGTCACTACTACGCCCCTGTTCCAGCCCCAAGATCTCACCATAGAACTTGCGGGCGTTATCGAGGGACTTTACAGGTAAGGCTAAATGAAACGGACGTACTGCTGACATTGGCGATTACATCCGTGCTTGAGGTTCATGAATCGACTGACGCATCGCTGGAGAGCGCTTCCACATACGGTGCCCGATAGCAGCAAGCAATAGACCCCAATTAAGCGGAGGAATAAACCCTGCAGTCAATACCGCCAATAAACTCCAGAGGGGTTTAGATTGATACTGACCGACTAAGCCGTAAAACAATAACGCGGCTACGAGTCCCTGAAGTAACAGTAGGCTCAATAGCATAATTATTTCCTTCTTTAGCGAACATTTTTATCACTGCAAACTGCAGTTTTTTGTTATTTCTAAGCCTACTCAATTATGACTAAACTGTAAAATAATGTATAAGTTATTGATTTAAATACAAAAAAACCGGTCTATTGACCGGTTTTTAAGTTTTATGTTTTTTATTTTAATCGGTTCTATCGTTTAGAACGCGTTTAAAGCAGTATCCAGATCGGCTTTAAGATCGTCTAGATCTTCAATACCCACCGAGACACGAACAAAGTTGTCTAGGATACCTAGTTTCTCACGATTTTCTTTAGGTACCGACGCATGAGTCATGATCGCAGGGTGTTCAATTAACGACTCGACCCCCCCTAAGCTTTCTGCCAGCGCAAAGATTTCGACCGACTCTAAGAACTTACGAGCGGCCGCTAAATCGCCTTTCAATAAAATTGAGATCATGCCACCAAAACCGGACATCTGACGCTTAGCAAGCTCATGTTGCGGGTGGCTTTCAAGACCTGGGTAGATCACCTTCTCAACTTTCGGATGTTGCTCGAGCCACTGTGCCAACTCGAGTGCTGCTTGGTTATGATGACGCATACGTAACGCCAACGTCTTGACACCTCGGAGCGCTAAGTAGGAGTCAAAAGGACCCGCAACAGCACCCACCGAATTTTGCAAGAATAGCATCTGTTCGACTAAGTCTTGGTTATCACCGACAACAGCGATACCACCCACCATGTCAGAGTGCCCATTCAAGTACTTAGTCGCCGAATGCATTACGATGTCGGCTCCCAGCTCAATTGGACGCTGATTAAAAGGCGTCGCGAACGTATTATCCACTACCACGATGATGTCTGGATTATGTGTCTTTGCTGTTTTTACAATGGCTTCGATATCAACCAGTTTCAACATAGGGTTGCTGGGTGTTTCAACCCAAATCATACGTGTTTCTGAGGTCAGCGCCTGTTCGACTTGCTTAATGTCGGCAAGGTCAACGTATGAGAACTTAAGTCCTGCTGAACGCCCACGTACCTTGTCGAACAAACGGAAACTGCCGCCGTATAAGTCATCCATAGCGACCACGTGATCACCGCTATCAAGCAGCTCTAAAATTGTTGAAGTTGCCGCCATGCCGGAAGCAAAAGCAAGCCCTTGAGTGCCCCCTTCCAAATTCGCGACGGCGCGCTCCCAAGCAAAACGTGTTGGGTTATGCGAGCGCGAATATTCAAAGCCTTTGTGTTCACCCGGGCTCTCTTGCGCGTAGGTTGAACTGGTAAAAATCGGAGGCATGACTGCCCCAGTGACCGGCTCAGGTGACTGACCACCATGAATGGTGCGTGTCGCAAATTTCATTGGTTTGTTTGATGCCATTATTACAACTCCTTACAGCAAATTATTTTCACGCATCCACTCATCGTTGAATAACTTCGATAAGTAGCGATTACCTGTATCACACGCAAGTGTCACCACTTGCTTTCTCTCGGTTTGATCTTGGCAATAACGCACTGCAGCAGCGATTAAGGTGCCGCTCGAAGAGCCCACCATGACGCCCTCTTTCTCGAGCACCTGACGCGCCATCTGCATACCTTCTTTATCTGAGATAGCGTAGGCTTTATTGGCTAATTCAATTTCGCAGATTTTTGGTACGAAATCCTCGCCAATACCCTCTGCCAACCAGCTACCGGCTTCGACATGCTCTCCACGATTCACTAATGGTTCCAAAATTGAACCCGCGGGATCGGCAAGCACTAAATCAACATCGGACTTCTGCTCACGGAGATAGCGGCCAATACCTGTTAGTGTACCGCCTGAACCAACACCACAAACGAAGGCATCAATGTCGCCGTCCGTTTGTTGCCAAATCTCTGGACCCGTGGTTTTGTAATGCGCTTCTACGTTGGCAGGGTTTTCAAATTGGTTTACATAGAACCAGCCGTTTTCTTCGGCTAAGCGAGCGGCCATATCTTGGTAGTATTCAGGGTGACCTTTTTGTACATCTGAGCGAGTCTGTTTGACAGTCGCCCCCATCGCACGCAAATTGTTGACTTTCTCTTGGCTCATTTTATCAGGCATTACGATCATCAAGGGGTAGCCCTTACTCGCCGCAACTAACGCCAAGCCCAAGCCTGTATTGCCTGCAGTCGCCTCGATGATGGTATCGCCTGGCTTCAATTTGCCATCACGCTCAGCCGCATTAATCATCTCAACGGCGATGCGGTCCTTGATAGACCCACCCGGGTTTTGCAGCTCTAACTTAAGATACAAATCGCAGGGACCTGTATCGATGTTGTTCACTTTTACCAACGGCGTGTTGCCGATCATTTCCAATACGTTGTCATATACTTTCATATCGCGTCGCTTTTTCTCATCTGTTCAATGCGGTTCATTATCCCTATACTTTGACCACTTAACAACCACCGCCTTAGAACGCTTTGTTCAAAACAATAACTAGTTAAGCGAGACGCAAATGGATTTAAGAAGCGATACAGTGACCCAGCCAACATCTGCCATGCGTGATGCGATGATTCGTGCTGATGTGGGTGACGATGTGTATGGTGAAGATGCCACAATTAACGCGTTAGAGCAGCGCGTTGCCCAGTGGTTAGGTAAAGAGGATGCGCTTTTCTGCAGTTCCGGCACACAAAGTAACTTATTAGGTTTGCTCAGTCATTGTCGTAACGGTGAAGAATATATCGTGGGTCAGGAATATCACACCTATCGCTATGAGGCAGGCGGCGCTGCGGTGCTCGGAGGCATCGTGCCACAAACCATCGAAGTCGAAGCCGATGGTACTCTGTCGTTAGACACTATCGCCGAACGCATCAAGCCAAATGATCCTCATTTTCCGATTACCCGACTACTCGCATTTGAGAACACGCATGCCGGTCAGGTGATTGCTCAAGACTACTTCGACCAAGCGCGTACCCTGGCTGAACAGCACGGTTTAAACATGCACCTTGATGGTGCCCGATTAGTAAACGCTATGGCAGCAACGCAATTGACGGCCACCGAGCTGGCTGCGCCGTTCGATTCTGTTTCAGTATGCTGTTCAAAAGGTTTAGGAGCACCGGTCGGGTCACTACTTGTCGGTTCGGCTGACTATATTGCCCGTGCTCGACGTTGGCGTAAGATGGTCGGTGGCGGTATGCGGCAAGCGGGTATTTTAGCAGCTGCGATCGATTACGCATTAGATCATCACCTTGAACGTATTCAAGACGATCACGATAATGCCCAGTGGCTTGCTACCACGCTCAAAACAATCTGCGCTGACACCAATATCGTGGTCAGCAATGCTCGTACTAACATGGTTTACTTGACCTTACCCTCGCTTGAACTCGCTCAATCTCTAAAGCACTTTATGGAGCAACACCATATAAAAATTGGAGCAGCGAAGAAGTTGCGGTTAGTCACGCATTTAGATATTTCTCGAGACAATTTACAACGTTTTGTTGTGCTTTTTGAAGACTTTCTAAAAAGATAACGCATTTAACCGAACGTTAGCGTAAAGTGGCGCTATAAGCGCCACTTTATCAGTCGTGTTCCGCAAAAGCGTTGCCCGAGGTCAAGCTTAGCAACACCAGGCTTATTGTTGCTTATAATTTTTTTAATTGCTCTAACAAACGATCCAGGGCGCGGTAACTCAATGCCTCCGCAAGGTGACGCCGAC
>NZ_CAXGLS010000004.1:0-100199 GCF_964010655.1 uncultured Idiomarina sp. | reverse complement strand
ACTCTGCCGGATCGGTCAACCGATCATTGAAAATTTCTTAACTGATCGGCATTACCCGCAGGGCTCTTTTTTAAGTGTTCATGGGGTGAACGACAGATTACATCATGCCGCCCATACCGCCCATGCCACCCATGTCGCCCATACCACCCGCAGACTCATCGTCTTTAGGGATTTCGGCAACCATTGCTTCGGTCGTGATCATCAATGAACCAACCGATGCAGCAAATTGCAGTGCAGAGCGAGTAACTTTAGTTGGGTCAAGGATACCCATCTCTAGCATGTCACCGTAGGTGTCATTACCTGCGTTGTAACCGAAGTTACCTTCACCTTCACGTACACGGTTTGCAACAACAGACGCTTCAGCACCTGCGTTATACGCGATTTGACGCAGTGGTGCTTCCATCGCACGTAGCATCATGCGAATACCTACGTTTTGCTCTTCATTGTCGCCGGTTAATTCCGCTAGCTTGCTTGCAGCGCGAACCAAGGCAACGCCACCACCCGGTACAACACCTTCTTCAACCGCAGCACGAGTTGCGTGCAACGCGTCTTCCACTCGAGCTTTCTTCTCTTTCATCTCAACTTCAGTTGCTGCGCCAACTTTAATTACCGCAACACCGCCAGCGAGTTTCGCAAGACGCTCTTGTAGTTTCTCACGGTCGTAATCAGATGAAGTTTCTTCCATCTGTTGTTTGATTTGCGTTACACGGCCTTCAATCGCAGCGTCATCACCATTACCATCAACAACAGTGGTGTTGTCTTTAGTAATAACAACACGTTTAGCAGTACCCAAGTCTTCGAGCTGAGTTTTTTCAAGCTCCATGCCGATTTCTTCAGAAACGACGGTACCACCGGTCAATACCGCGATGTCTTGAAGCATAGCTTTACGACGATCGCCGAAACCAGGTGCCTTAACAGCCGCAACTTTTACAATGCCGCGCATGTTGTTAACAACCAAGGTCGCCAACGCTTCGCCTTCAACGTCCTCAGCGATAATAAGCAGTGGCTTACCTGCTTTCGATACGCCTTCAAGTACAGGCAGTAATTCACGAATGTTCGATACTTTCTTATCAACCAACAAGATGAATGGGTTGTCGAGTTCAACAGAGCCGCTTTCTTGGTTATTGATGAAGTAAGGAGATAAGTAACCACGGTCGAACTGCATACCTTCGACAACATCAAGCTCGTCTTGCAGCGCTTGACCTTCTTCAACGGTAATAACGCCTTCCTGACCGACTTTATCCATCGCCTTAGCAATGATTTCTCCAATGGTGCTATCAGAGTTAGCTGAGATAGTACCTACTTGTGCAATGGCTTTGCTGTCAGCACAAGGTTGAGAGATCTTCTTCAGTTCTTCGACAGCGGCAGTAACTGCTTTATCGATACCGCGCTTCAGATCCATTGGGTTCATACCCGCTGCAACTGCTTTCACGCCTTCGTTTACGATAGCTTGTGCTAAAACCGTTGCAGTGGTTGTACCGTCGCCTGCTTCGTCGTTAGCTTTAGAGGCAACTTCTTTAACCATCTGCGCGCCCATGTTTTCGAACTTGTCTTCAAGCTCGATTTCTTTCGCTACAGAAACACCATCTTTAGTGATGGTTGGTGCGCCGAATGATTTATCTAGAACAACGTTACGGCCTTTAGGACCTAAGGTCACTTTAACCGCGTCTGCAAGGGTGTTTACACCTTTCAACATTCTTTGACGCGCGTTATTGCCAAATTTTACTTCTTTTGCTGCCATTTTTTGATTCCTCTTAACTGTACTCTTAGAGACTGTTTAGATTCGGCTTACTCTTGGATAGCCAAGATGTCGCTTTCGCTCATGATCAGGTATTCTTCGCCGTCAATTTTTTCAGTCTTAACGCCGTACCCTTCATTGAAAAGCACTTTGTCACCCACTTTAACGTCAAGTGGACGTACTTCACCGCTCTCTAAGATGCGTCCGTTGCCAACGGCAACGACTTCACCACGCGTTGATTTTTCTGCTGCTGAGCCAGTTAGAACGATACCGCCTGCCGATTTAGCTTCGACTTCGATACGCTTGATAATGACTCGGTCGTGTAAAGGACGAAGTTTCATTTCTCGATAACTCCTTAACCTATTGTTGTTGATAAAACCCACTGAGTGGGCGTTTAAATTTAGTCGTGACCTTTAAATGGGGTATGATTTTCTGTTATCAAGGTTTGCAAGAAAATTTTTTTCATCATATTCGAGGTGAACATGACTACCCCCATCCGCATGGTTTACACCACTACCGACGATGGCGAAGTTGCTGATAGACTAGCCAAAACAATGATTGAGCGACGTCTAGCCGCCTGCGTAAAAATCGTGCCCAAGGTGAGTTCTTACTATCGCTGGGAGGATAAAGTTCAGTGCGACAGCGAATACTGGTTGGTGATTAAAACCCATCATTGGCAGGTCGCAAACCTTAAGCAGTTTATCAGCGAGCAGCACAACTATGATTCACCCGAGTTTATCGTTACAGAAATCGTCGATGGACTTGAGTCATACTTGGACTGGGTTGAGGTACAAACCAAACCATGAAAAAAATATGTTCGACTTTCTTATTTGCGCTAATCAGTTGGAACCTACTCACGGCCAATGCCGTTGCCCAAAGTAGTAATATCTTTGACCAGCAGCCGGAGTTTTTAACGGTCGATCAAGCCTTTAATGTTCAGGTGCTTAGTGAAAAGCCACTCACTATTGGCATTGAGATCCAGCCTGGCTATTACTTGTATCAGCACGCGTTTAAACTCACACCTGCATCGGCTCTTAATCGACCTATCGAGTACCCTCCTGCGGAATCACACGTCGATGAGTTCTTTGGTGAGAGTCAGGTTTACCGAAATTATGTCGAACTGACGTACTCACTCAATGCAGGTGTCAACGAGGTGACCTTTCACTATCAGGGTTGCGCCGACGCCGGCTTATGCTATCCGCCCGAAACACGCACTATTGGTGTTCAAAGTGATACCAATGAGCCCATTAAGGCGGCATCTAATCCTACGGAAAACAACCAGGTTGAACAGGTCGACTTCGCCACCTTAGGTTTATTTTTTCTATTAGGTATCGGACTCGCTTTTACTCCCTGCGTATTTCCCATGTATCCAATCATCTCAGCGACAGTTGTTGGAGACAAACCAAAGACTCTTAAAAACCTCGTCTTTCTTGCCTTCATTTATGTGCAGGGAATGGCTATCACCTATTCGTTGCTAGGACTTATCGTTGCTTCAATGGGGATGCAGTTTCAGGCTTATTTCCAACACCCAGCCATCATTGCCACCTTAGCAATTGCCTTCGCGATTTTTGCCATGAGCATGTTGGATATTATCAACCTACAACTACCGTCGGGTTGGCAATCACGACTAGACCAAATCAGTAGAAACCAGAGCGGCGGTCGAATTGCCGGTGTATTTTCCATCGGCGTGATTTCCGGGTTAGTCGCTTCACCCTGCACGACCGCGCCATTGAGTGGGGCATTGCTGTTCGTTGCACAAACTGGCGAATGGCTCTCTGGCGCTATACTATTGTACGCCCTGAGTTTAGGCATGGGCTTACCACTAATCGTTTTCGCCGCATCCGGTGGAAGGTTACTACCGAAAGCCGGCGCTTGGATGAATATCATCAAGCACTTGCTCGGCTGGTTACTATTAGCTGCTGTGGTTTTCTTATTAGAGCGCCTGTTTAACGACACAGTAAGCTTCTTTTTATGGCTTACTTACTTTGTCGGTCTAGCGGTGTATATGGGACGACATATTAACGATCTGAAGCATCCGTTAAGCCGCACTTTACTCTATCTGCTGGTAACGGCGACAGCCGTCGCTGGTAGCTATTGGCAAGTCGATAAGTATTACTCTGTTAAACAAACTCACGGTTTTTTCACTCAGGTTGAAACGCGAGCAGCGCTTGAGCAACAGCTGAATAACGCACACCAATCTCAGCAGTGGGTGATGGTCGATCTTTATGCAGATTGGTGCGTTGCGTGCAAGGAGTTTGAGCAATATACCTTTTCACGCCGTTCAGTACAGAGTGCACTCAGCGAATTCAAAAAATTGCAAATAGACGTTACCGCGAATACTGCGGAACACAAGCAACTACTCAGCGACTATCAAGTACTGGGATTACCAACGCTTTTATTCTTCTCCCCAAATGGCGAGGAGCTCAAGCAGTGGCGTGTAACCGGCTTTTTGGATGAAGATGCGTTCAATGAACATTTACAAAAGATGAAAGACACTGCAAACTAGAGTTTGCGGCGAAAATCGCTGATAAGACCAGTATTTTACTGCAAACTAGCATAACTCAACTATAATGCAGAAAGTTTTGTCAAAATGGCGGTTAAACTTTACTGAACCGCCATTAATCTTTGACTTTTAACATGTTCGTAACTTTTGGCGGCAATATGCAAAACACTTCTCGACAAAAAAAGCATATTTTGGTTTTAAACGGCCCTAACTTGAACTTATTAGGAAGCCGTGAGCCCAATATATACGGACATGAAACGCTTAAAGATGTTGAACAGTTACTTCAAACACAAGCGAATACGCTCGATGTAACGCTCGAGTGCAAGCAAAGCAATCGCGAATATGAACTGATCGAATGGGTACACGCAGCGGCTAACAAATCCCAGATGATCATCATTAATCCGGGCGCATTCGCGCATACCAGCGTAGCGCTAAGAGATGCATTGCTTGGCGTGGGAATACCTTTTTACGAAGTACACATCTCCAATATTTATCGTCGCGAAGCGTTTCGACATCACTCATATTTGGCAGATATAGCCGAGGGTGTCATTAGCGGCTTCGGGATTTACGGTTACGAGCTAGCGTTAGCTGCGGCTAATCGGCTCATCGATTCAACTCTAGAAAAATAAATTAGAGGTTAAACAGCACCATGGATATCCGCAAGATTAAGAAGCTCATTGAGTTAGTTGAAGAATCGGGCATTTCGGAATTAGAAATTACAGAAGGCGAAGAGTCTGTTCGCATTAACCGCTACAGCCCGCAACCAGCGCAAGCACCTATCCAATACAGTGCCGCGCCTCAACAAGCAGCTCCTGCACCGGCAGCACCGCAAAGTTCTGACAGCGCGCCGGCTGAGTCAGAGGAAATCTCAGGACATATCGTTCGCTCACCAATGGTAGGCACCTTCTATGAAGCACCCTCACCAGACGCAAGTCCATTCGTGACTGTCGGCTCACGTGTTAATGCAGGCGACACGCTGTGTATCGTTGAAGCGATGAAAATGATGAACCAAATCGAAGCCGATAAGAGTGGCGTTATTAAGCAAATCTTGGTCGAAAACGAAGAACCCGTTGAATTTGACCAACCTCTGTTCGTCATTGAATAAGATTAAACCGGGAACGCATCATGTTAGATAAAGTGGTCATAGCAAACCGCGGTGAGATTGCACTTCGCATTCTGCGCGCGTGTAAAGAGCTAGGCATCAAAACGGTCGCTGTTCATTCAACGGTCGACCGTAACTTAAAGCACGTCTTATTAGCGGATGAAGCGATATGTATCGGTAAAGCGCCCGCAGCAGAGAGTTATCTCGATATTCCGAGAATTATCAGTGCCGCTGAAATTACCGACGCCGCCGCTATTCACCCAGGCTACGGCTTTCTTGCTGAAAATGCTGATTTTGCTGAGCAGGTGGAAAAATCAGGTTTTGTTTTCGTAGGTCCTACGGCAGACGTGATTCGCTTAATGGGCGATAAAGTATCAGCCATTAAAGCCATGAAAAAGGCGGGGGTACCTTGTGTACCGGGTTCAGACGGCCCGTTGGACGACGACGATGAGCGCAACATTAAATTAGCAAAACGCATCGGTTATCCAATCATCATCAAAGCAGCTGGCGGTGGTGGCGGTCGTGGTATGCGTGTTGTCCGCCAAGAAAGCGAGCTACTCGGCGCTATCCGCATGACTCAAAACGAAGCGCGCGCGGCCTTTGGCAACCCTGTTGTCTACATGGAGAAATTCCTTGAAAACCCGCGTCACGTTGAGGTGCAGGTATTGGCCGATGGCCAAGGTAATGCGGTCCACTTAGGTGAGCGCGATTGCTCCATGCAGCGTCGCCACCAAAAAGTAGTCGAAGAAGCGCCTGCCCCAGGTATTACGCCAGAAATGCGTAAGTTCATCGGCGAGCGTTGTGCCAAAGCGTGTATCGAAATCGGCTACCGCGGCGCTGGTACCTTCGAGTTCTTGTACGAAAACGGTGAGTTTTACTTCATCGAAATGAACACACGGATTCAGGTGGAGCACCCCGTTACCGAAATGGTCACAGGTATCGATTTGATCAAAGAACAACTGCGTATTGCCGCGGGTCGTCAACTATCTTTCAATCAGGAAGATGTGGTGATTCGAGGTCACGCAGTTGAGTGCCGTATCAATGCGGAGGACCCTGAGACCTTTGTCCCTTCGCCGGGCCAAATTACTCGCTTCCACTCACCGGGTGGGTTTGGTGTGCGTTGGGATTCACACGTATATGCAGAATATAAAGTGCCTCCTAACTATGATTCGATGATCGGCAAACTAATAACATACGGTGAAAACCGTGACATCGCTATCGCTCGTATGCGTAATGCGTTGAACGAGCTGATTATCGAAAACATTAAAACCAATATTCCATTGCAAAAGTCGATCATGGCTGACGAAAACTTCCAACACGGTGGTACCAATATTCACTACCTTGAGAAGAAACTTGGCCTTGGGGGTCACTAAACAGTGCCCTGGATTCAACTGACATTATCAAGTTCAGAAGAGCATGCACCCCAAGTGGGTGACATGCTCATGGCCAACGGTGCACAAGCGGTGACTTATCGCGATGGTGCTGACACGCCAATTTTCGAGCCGCCACTGGGCGAGGTCTTACTATGGCAACATACCTTAGTGACTGGCTTATTCGATGCCGATATCGATATGAAGCCTGTCGTAGCTAACTTAGAGAAAGCTAAAGTTCTACCTAAACCACTGCAGTACAAACTCGATGGACTTGAAGACAAAGACTGGGAACTCGAATGGATGGATAACTTTCATCCTATTCAGTTTGGTAGACGGCTATGGATCTGCCCAAGTTGGCGCGATATTCCAGAGCCCGATGCCGTCAATATATTGCTTGATCCCGGCATGGCATTTGGTACAGGGACTCACCCGACGACGGCGATGTGTCTCGAGTGGCTTGATGCTCATGTAAAAGGTAACGAGCAGATAGTGGATTTTGGTTGCGGTTCTGGAATCTTGGGTATTGCCGCGCTTAAACTGGGTTCTGCTCATGCGCTAGGCATTGATATCGATAAGCAAGCACTTATATCGACACAAGAAAATGCTGAGCGCAATCATGTCGCCGATAAATTTGACGTCTACTTGCCTGAACAGCACCCAAACCTTCAAGCTGATATTGTATTAGCTAATGTACTTGCTGGTCCGTTGCGTGAATTAGCTCATGTTATCAAAGAGTTCGTGAAACCAGGTGGGCGTCTCGTGCTATCAGGCATACTCGCACGCCAAGCGCAATCAGTCATGGATGCTTATGCGCCGGAAATCAAATTTGAAACACCAACTCAACAAGATGAATGGATCATGTTGGCAGGATACCGCGCAGAGTGACTCTGCGCGACTTTTGTCAATAGTAAAAAATTAAAAAAAGACCAAATTTGCATACTTTTTAGCCTTTCCTTTATCCCATAAATTCCATAAAATTCTCTCCCTTTTCGCTGAGTAGTTTTTGACCGATGCGGATTGGACCATATTCTTTACCTAATAACCTGATTTTAGCGCCAATGGCCGGGGTCACTGACCAGCCGTTCCGACAGCTTTGCTATAAGCTCGGTGCTGGCATGACAGTGTCAGAGATGCTGTCGAGTAACCCGAAGGTATGGCAAACAGACAAATCGATGCAACGCATGGATCACTCTGGTGAATTAGGTATCCGGTCGGTACAAATTGCAGGTTCTGAGCCTGAGTTGATGGCACAGGCAGCGAAAATAAATGTCAGCCAAGGCGCTCAGATTATTGATATCAATATGGGCTGCCCGGCAAAAAAAGTAAATAAAAAGCTCGCGGGGTCGGCATTAATGCAGCACCCCGCGCTTGTAGAAAGCATTTTAACAGCAGTGGTTGAGGCGGTTGATGTACCCGTGACTTTAAAAACAAGGACGGGTTGGAACCTAGACCACAAAAATGGAATTGAAATCGCTCAAATAGCCGAACGTTGCGGTATTCAGGCGTTAGCCGTACATGGACGCACACGCGCCTGCATGTATAAAGGTGAAGCAGAATACAACACCATTCGTGCGATTAAAGAGACAATATCAATTCCTGTCATTGCTAACGGAGATATTACGTCGCCCGAGCAAGCAGCACACGTGCTTAGATACACGGGAGCCGACGCCATCATGATTGGACGTGGTGCGCAAGGTAACCCTTGGATATTTAAGCAAATACAGTACTTCCTTGAGTACGGAGAGCACTTACAAGCACCTCCGCTCGACGAAGTCGCCCACACTGTCGTAGAGCATGTGAAAGCCTTACATCAGTTTTACGGCGAATACAAAGGTGTGCGAATCGCTCGTAAGCACGTTGGCTGGTATCTCAATGAGCGTCCCAATGGGCGCGAGTTTCGCCAAGCGTTTAACGGTATTGAAGAAGCTGAACAGCAGATTAATACCTTGGAACATTATTTTTTGTCACTGTAGGAAAGAGATAAGCGCATTATGTTTGATCAAAACCCAAATCGTGAGAACACGTCTCCTTTAACCACTATTGGAAATAACTCACAACCTAAGCCGTTACGTGACTCAGTCAAACAAGCTATCAACAGCTTCTTACGTCAACTCGACGGTCAAGATCCAGAAGAGCTGTATGAGCTTGTTTTATCCGAAGTGGAAGCACCACTGCTCGAAGAAGTCATGACCTATACTCGAGGGAATCAAACGCGCGCGGCCACCATGCTTGGCATCAATCGTGGAACTTTACGCAAAAAGTTGAAGAAATACGGCATGAATTAACTGCCTATTCTCTAAGAGCGCCTTCTGGCGCTCTTTTTTTTACTACACTGTCCATTAATTGTAATTAAAATTAAGGCTCTATAATGACGACCCCAGCTATCAAACGTGCTCTTTTAAGTGTTTCAGATAAAACCGGTATCCTGGAGTTTGCCAAGCAGTTAGCATCACGTGGTGTAGAACTCCTATCTACAGGCGGTACCGCAAAACTGTTACGAGACTCTGGCCTTACTGTTACCGATGTCTCTGATCACACCGGACACCCTGAAATTATGGATGGTCGTGTAAAAACGCTTCACCCAAAGGTTCATGGTGGAATCTTAGGTCGTCGCGATGTCGATCAGGCGGTCATGGATACTCACGGTATCGCACCTATCGACATGGTTGTTGTTAACTTATATCCATTCGCTAAAACTGTCGCAAAAACGGATTGCAGTTTTGAGGATGCGATCGAAAATATCGATATCGGCGGTCCTACCATGGTTCGTGCGGCAGCAAAAAACCATAAAGATGTGACGATAGTGGTTAACAGTGATGACTATGAACTTGTTATCGCTGACATGGAGCAAAACAACGGCGCAGTATCCGCAAAGAAACGCTTTGAACTCGCCGTATCAGCCTTTGAGCATACAGCCCAATACGATGGCATGATCGCAAACTACTTAGGTGGTCGTCTACGTGATGAAGCAGCATTTCCGCGCACCTATAACCTCCAGTTCAATCACAAGCAAAGTCTACGCTACGGCGAGAATAGCCACCAACAGGCCGCATTTTATACCGAACAAGATGCCCCTGAAGGAACTGTCTCGAGCGCAACCCAACTGCAAGGCAAAGCGTTGTCATTTAACAACATCGCGGACACCGACGCCGCACTCGAATGCGTAAAAAGCTTTGTTGAGCCAGCTTGCGTCATCGTCAAACATGCTAATCCTTGTGGCGTTGCTGTCGCAGACTCCATTGAACAGGCTTATCAACGCGCCTTTAAAACCGACCCCACATCCGCTTTTGGCGGCATTATCGCGTTTAACCGCCCGCTAGACGAAGCCACCGCTAAAGCAATCATCGACCAACAGTTTGTCGAAGTGATTATTGCGCCTTCGGTCAGTGAAGCTGCACAAAGCGTCATCGAATCGAAGAAAAATGTCCGTTTATTGGCGTGTGGAGAGTGGTCGGAGTCAACCGAGCAATGGGACTACAAACGTGTTGCTGGCGGTCTATTAGTGCAAGAAGCAGACGCACAAGATGTGGATGAGTCACAGTTACGCGTCGTTTCAAAAGTTGCGCCAACCGATGAGCAAATGGCCGATCTGCGTTTCTGTTGGAAAGTGGCTAAATTTGTAAAATCTAACGCAATTGTCTATGCCAAAGATGGCGCGACAATCGGTGTAGGTGCAGGTCAAATGAGCCGCGTGTATAGTGCAAAAATAGCGGGCATAAAAGCCAACGACGAAGGTCTCAATGTGCCAGGCTCTGTTATGGCGTCTGACGCGTTCTTTCCATTCCGCGATGGTATCGATGCCGCTGCGGAAGCTGGCATTAAAGCGATTATTCAGCCAGGCGGTTCTATTCGTGACGAAGAAATTATTGCGGCGGCCGATGAACATGGTATTGCAATGGTCTTTACGGGAATGCGCCATTTCCGTCATTAATCCGTAGGTATTAGTTAGACAGATTTGCAGCCCTGCCTAAGCGGGGCTAATCTATCTTCAACAACTACGGAGGAAGCAAAATGAAAACAAAATTAATGTTATCAATGGCCGCCGCACTGACTTTAAGTGCTTGCGGGCAAGCGTCGAACGAAAATTCAGTCGGCTCTAGCATGACGTTAGAAAAGGCCGTTCAAGACGACAGCCGCACGGAACGCTATGTAAAGCGTGACGAAGCTCGTCATCCTGTTGAAACCCTTGAGTTTTTTGAGCTCGCTCCAACCATGACAGTGGTTGAGATCTGGCCAGGCGGTGGCTACTACACAGAAATTCTGGCGCCTTACTTAAGCGAAAGCGGTCAGCTCTACGCTGCGCACTTTCCACAAAACTCGGGTAGCGACTATTACCAACGCTCATTAGAAAAGTTCACGGATCGTATCCAAACCGAAGCGGTGTTCGGTAATGTCGAAATCACCGAGTTTGCACCACTGACTGATTTGGAAAGCGACATTGCGCCGCCTAACAGCGCTGATCGCGTACTGACATTCCGTAACTTACATAACTGGTACATGAGCGGCGGTGAAGAAGCAGTACGTGACGCATTTAAGCAGTTTTGGCGTGCGTTGAAGCCAGACGGTATTTTAGGTGTTGTTGATCATCGCCTACCAAAGGATGCGAGCGCTGATGCGATGGCAGAATCGGGGTATATTCATCAACAATGGGTTATTGATATCGCTGAACAAGCAGGTTTTGAGCTTGTTGAAGCCAGTGAAATTAATGCCAACCCCAAAGATACGGCAGACCATCCTAATGGTGTCTGGAACCTACCACCTACATTAAATGTTAATGAAGGTGATGATGCCGAGATATACAAAGCGATTGGCGAGAGCGATCGCTTCACACTGAAGTTTAGAAAACCAACAACACAAAGGTAACACATGAAGATATTGGTAGTTGGTGGCGGTGGTCGCGAGCATGCGCTCGCATGGAAAGCCGCCCAGTCAAAACAAGTCACTGAGGTTTTTGTTGCACCGGGCAACGCGGGAACAGCCGATGAAGCGAACCTTAAAAATGTCAGCATCAGTGCTGAAGACATCGAAGGGTTAGCTGACTTTGCCCAAGAGAATGCGGTCGATCTCACCATTGTTGGCCCTGAGGCACCGTTGGTAAAAGGTATCGTTGACCTGTTCCAGTCGCGTAAACTTGCGATTTTTGGTCCCTCTGCTGCAGCCGCACAACTCGAGGGCTCAAAATCGTTCAGTAAGGACTTTTTGGCACGTCACAACATTCCTACAGCCGCATACGATACCTTTACGGATATTGCGGCGGCTAAAAGCTATGTACGTGACAACCAACTACCCATCGTCATAAAGGCAGACGGCTTAGCAGCAGGCAAAGGTGTCATTATTGCTGAAACCCTTGAGCAAGCAGACGCAGCAATCGACGATATGTTAGCTGGCAATAAATTCGGTGAAGCGGGCAGCCGTGTGGTCATCGAAGAATTCCTCACAGGCGAAGAGGCTTCATTTATCGTTATCGCCGATGGTAAAACAGCAGTCGCTTTTGCATCGAGTCAAGATCATAAAGCGCGCGATGACGGTGATAAGGGTCCTAATACCGGTGGTATGGGGGCTTATTCTCCCGCTCCTGTTGTCACCGATGAAGTCCACGAATGGGTTATGCAGCACGTCATTCAGCCCACCATCGACGGTATGGCAGCGGAAGGTACACCTTATGTTGGTTTCCTTTATGCTGGTTTAATGGTTGCTCCAGATGGTTCTGCCAAAGTGTTAGAGTACAACTGTCGCTTTGGTGATCCCGAAACACAGCCCATCATGATGCGCATGCGCTCAGATCTGGTTGAACTTTGCGAAAAGGCAATTACAGGTCAATTGGCGGGTGCTTCAGCTCGCTTTGATGAACGCACCGCAGTAGGCGTAGTGATGGCGGCTGGTGGTTACCCTGAATCCTATCACAAGGGTGATGAAATTAAGGGGATTCCCGAAGCTACGGAATCGTACAAAGTTTTTCATGCTGGCACAAAATATGAGCAAGGCCGTTTGTTAACAAATGGCGGTCGTGTGTTGTGTTGTGTTGCGCTTGGCGATGACGTCCAGCAAGCACAGCTTGAAGCATATCAATTAGTTAAACATATTCATTGGGATAATGTTTATTACCGCAATGATATTGCACATCACGCTATTAAACGTCTCGGTTAATAGCCATTTTAAAAGGCGGCTGCCTCAGCCGCTTTTTAAACCTTCTGTCACAAATTCGTCACTCAAATGAGATAAATTAACGCCATCGTTAATCAGTCAGCTCACAATGCATGTCGAATCGGGACGTCTTATTAGAACTCATTGAACATGATCGTTTGTCACCACTCTTTCAACCAATTTTTGACAATGCATCACAAACGATCCTCGGGTATGAAGCACTTATTCGCGGCCCTGCTGGCCACTTGCTTGAGTTTCCTGACCAGTTATTTAAGGTTGCACAAGAAGAAGAGCTTCTATCAGAGCTCGAATTAGCCTGCCGCAACGCAGCCATTCAACGCTTTGTCCAACTTGAGACAGACGCCAAGTTATTTCTCAATGTAAATCCCAACGTACTTAAAGATGAGAGTCACCCCACAGGCAGCACCCTGCGACTTTCAGAACTGCATGGGTTAGCACCGGAGCGCATCATTATTGAGCTATCCGAACGTTACCCTATCGATGATACCGACTTACTATCTGAAGCTATTACACATTATCGGGCGCTTGGGTTGCGTGTGGCTATCGATGATCTGGGCGCGGGCTATTCGGGGCTGAAATTATGGTCAGAGCTACAACCTGATTTCGTTAAAATCGATCGCTACTTTATAAAAGAACTCCAACATGATGCGACTAAAAAGGAATTCGTTCAGTCAATTATCAACCTTGCTCGTAACCTAAACGCAAAAGTCATTGCCGAGGGGATCGAAACTCACGCCGAATTAAAGCAGTTGAATGAGATGGGTATCCATTTGTATCAAGGTTTTTATCTCTGTCGGCCCGTTCAAAGCCCGCCCATACACCCGGATTCGCAACTGATAGAGCGTATTGCCAGCTCTCACCGACCTAATGGCGATACCATTGCTCAGTTAGCTAAAGATGCTCCTAGCATTCCATCGACGACAAAAGCGCACGTGGCGCTTGATCTATTCACTAATGACAAGCAACTCACCGCAATCCCCGTTGTCGACAACAGTAAGCCGGTAGGCATGTTGCGCCGCGAAGCCATCATGGAATTATTCTCGGGGTCTTACGGGCGTGCACTATACGCCAATAAAGATGTCAGTCGAGTGATGGATAAAAACCCCATGATAGTGGACTGGCTGACGCCTATTGACTTGGTTAGTAACAAAGTGACCGATGATTTTGATGTTGATATCTACAAACAATTTATCGTTACGCAAAATGGTCGATTTCAGGGCATTGCCTCTATCCGCGACCTTTTGCGACGCATCACCGAAGTAAAAGTTCAGAATGCACGCTACGCCAACCCGCTGACACTATTACCCGGAAATGTGCCGATACACCGCACTATCTCCCAGTACCTCGATGAAAACAAAGCTTTTGAAGTCGCCTACTTTGACCTAAACAACTTCAAACCCTATAACGACGTGTACGGCTATTCGAAAGGCGACCGCGTGATATCTTGGGTAGGCGATTTATTACGCGAACTATTCGCTGAGAGTCATCACTTTATCGGACATATCGGTGGCGACGACTTTGTCACTATCTCGCCTGTTGCTGTTACTAACAGAGATAAATACCTCGACGTAGTGGCGCGTTTTGAGGCCAAAGTGAATGAGTTTTACTCGACTGCTGATCAAGCAAGGCAGTATATTTTGGCCAATGACAGAACGGGAGAACGTGCGCAATTCCCATTATTAGGTATCGCGATCGGTATCGTACAACCCGATTGCTCTCGCTGTAACTCGTATCACGACGTTTCTGATTTAGCGGCAGAAGCAAAGAAGCGTGCAAAACAACAACAAAAAAGCGCCTGCTTTTTTAGTCACAGACGCTTTCCTCAATTAATCCTCGACGATTAAGTCATCTTCACTGTCAGTGGAATAACCGAAATCTTCATCGGATAATTTACCTTTACCATACATACTTGCCACCTTAGGGCGGTGTATGCGTGCTTGGTATTTTGCCCAAGCCTTTTCGACAACGGTTACGGGCGCTTGTTCACCACGAGCCGATGCGAGCAACGAAATATCTTCATCGCAGCCAGGCGTTAATTCACCCTGCAATAAAGCAGTGATTAAACAGCCATATTGAGTCAGTGCGTCACTTTCTCGGATGGAAAAATCCCCAGAGCGAGAGAAACCATAGGGATAATTGCGGAAATCGTTAAACGGTTTTCTCAATAAAAATTCACGTGTAATTGCGGTCATGGCAAGCCCTTCCTACAGACTAAAACCTAACAAAAAGTCTGTCGCCTATAACGACAATGACGATATAGATGTAGAAAGAAAGTTTGTCAACGAAAAATTTATTTTTAACCGCAATTATCTATAACTAACTTGTGATGGACAGCCAGACATGATGCAAACTTTTCCAGCTCAGCAAGATACTGGTTAACATGATGATGGCTGCGAATGCATTACCCACGACACTGTTTTTCATGTGCCCCATCGTCGACTGGTTACATAGCCACCAAATAAAGCCGACAATAACCGGGAGTAAAATGCCGTTAGCAACTTGAGCAAACCAGATCACTTTAATCGGCGATAGATCGAGGCTACTAATAACGACACCTAGTACTAGAATTGTTGCCCAAATGGCACGAAACGCAAAGCCTGTTAATGACTGCTTCCACCCCATGATGCCGCATAGCGCATAAGCAGATGCGAGTGGCGCAGTGGTGGCTGATGAAATACCCGCGGCACATAAGCCGAGCGCCATTAAGTACTTCGCTGAGTCGCCGAACAGGGGCGCTAAGGCAACAGCAAGATCACCGGCGGACTCAATAACGATACCTTGGGCAAAAAAGGCGCTCGCCGCCGTGGCTAATATTGCCATGGAAATTAAACCGCCTAGCGGAATCGAGATAAACGTATCGATTCGAGCGTTTTTAACCCCCTCATCACCCGACCATTTATTTGCCACCGACGCGCTATGAAGAAACAAGTTGTAAGGCACCACGGTAGTTCCGACCAGCGCGATAACGGTGATAATACTGTCCGAAGGCCAGCGCCAGCGCAGCAGACTATCGGCAACACCGAGCCAGTTTGGGTCGGTCAGCAAAAAAGTGCCGATAAACGCGAGGCTCATTAACAAAACCAGCGTAATCAGCGCATATTCGATAAACTTGGCTTTGCCTTGCCAAAGAATAGCGGCTGCTAATACGCCAAAAACTAACGGCCACCCCTGAGCAAACCAATCCGACAATAACGGTACTTGCCCTAGCACTTCCTGTGCACCGAGTGTAGCGCCCGATAAGTTACCGCCTTGGTAAACACTGTTACCAACCACGATGGCGGCAATAATAAGTGTGAAGAAAAGAATACGAAGCCAAGGCGAGGTCATTTGGGAACGGATATTTTCACCGAGCCCTTTACCCGTAATAACGCCAATACGCGACGCCATCTCTTGCAGAACAGCGCAAATGACAGTGGAAAGCATCAATGCCCATAACAGCGCATAGCCAAATTCCGCGCCAGCAAGTGAAGCGGTGACAACCGTTCCAGGACCAATAAAAGCCGCCGCAACAAGTGCGCCTGGCCCAAACTGCGACAACTTCACTCAGCGTCCTCGAGAAACTCTAAAACTAACCAGTTTTCCTCTATCGCTGCATCCGAATTGTTAATTAAGTCGTCCATATGAGCATGTCCTCGCTCTGTTAGACCCATTACACCAACCGCGCAATGACGACCACGTGCTTTGCCCGAGTAGAGTGCGAGGTCAGCCAGTTTCAATGCACTTTCCCAATCAAGTTCAGACTCACTAAAATGACTGAATGGCAACGCTATGAACCCTACCGTCGCACTGACCTCGATCGATTGCTTCGACGTTTGTACGGGCTCCGCTGACACTGCGTGTTGAATACGCTGAACCAGGGTCACCAGTTGTTGCTGCGTGACTCTATTAAAACAAAATAAGAACTCCTCACCTCCCCAACGCACGAGACTATCATCTTCACGACAAAGCTCGCGTAGGCGTTGACTCATCTCCACTAGGACCTCGTCTCCAGTGTGATGCCCAAAGGTGTCATTTATCTTTTTAAAGTTATCAATATCGAGCAAAACTAAACCCATCGAGGTCGCGACATTTTTAGTCTTTCGGGTTTCCATTGTTAGTTGCATGGAACGGCGGTTTTCGAGTCCTGTCAGTGGATCTCGTTTGGTTTGCTCCGATAAAGCAACATTGGCTTGTTGTAGCTTACGATTGGATTCCTTAACTTTTCTATAAAGCAGTAAAAGCGTAAAAAATACAAATCCACCCAGCACGATAGCTAGCCATGTAATAACGGTTTGCTGACGGTTATTTTCTATGATTTGCTCACTTAACTTATTTCGTTGCTCCAGTAAGTCGATGCGTTGCGCCTTGTCGCGATTATCGTATAGCGCCTGCATCTCGGCTAATGCCTTGCTTTGCGAGTTTTGTAGAATTTTTTCTCGGATCGACTGACGCTCTTTTAATGCTGCTGCTTGCTCTTTATAGCGCCCCATAAGCTCGTATGCTTGCGCCAACTCTTTTAATGTTTGCTCGAGCGCACTGGATTGTTCGGTATCACGAAAATAGTCAACAACACGCTTCATCTGCTGCAGACCTAGGCTATCTCCTTGCTTCACGGCAATAAAACCTAAGTTAAACTCAACCGTGCGAATCATATCGCCGTAGTCAAGCGACTGCGCTAATTCTAATGCTTCTTGTAAGTGGGACTTAGCCTTATCAAGTTGCTGTAAACGCATGTACGAGTCACCAAAATTATTCAGCACGATCGCTCTTTGATAAGGAAAGTTTTCAGTGTATGCATAAGCCTTTTTCAAGGCGTTTAGACCTTTCTCGTGATCACCTAAACTGATGTACGCATAATATTGTGTAAACCAGAGCTCATAAGAAAGCGCAGGAAATGCATTCCCCTCCATCTCAACGAGTGCTTCCTGTGAGGTTTTTAAGGCGAGATCCCATTGCTCCAATCGTATTTGAATATCAGCAATGGAAGATTTCAAATAAAGACGACGACGAAGTTGATTAATGCCCTGCATATGATCGAGTGCCGACTGGGCTTTAATTAAGTAGGCAAGCGCCACCTCATAGCGACTCCACTGCGTATATAGACTAGAAAGCAAGTTATAGGCGTAGTAATTAATACGCGGGCTGGTGACTTGAGGCATTATTGCTTCAAGGTCAGGAACCTTAACAAACGCTTTATCGACCTTATCTGCAATGACTAAAAGATCGATTCTATTCGCAAGTAGTTCGGCTTGAAGGTTTGCATCACGACTCTTTTTCACCTCATCCGCCAGCTTATCAAGAATCGAGTTCGCCTCATCATAGCGCTCAGCATAGGCAAATTCAGAGGCCCAATAACTTAACGCGCGCAACCGTGTAGCGAGTGGAGTTGCGGGAGACAAACTATCAACAATCGGCTTCAAATAAGCTTTGCCATCAAAATCGTCAGCCTGAGACTGATTAAGATAGTCGTCCAGCTTCGACTGTACCGATTTATTCGACTCGGCTTCAGCGGTCTGAGCTTCGACTAAAGACGCATAGCCGATGAGGGCAAAGCTCAGTAACAATAGACAAAGTGCTTGCGAGAATGACTGTTGAGTTTTGGCAAATTTCACGGATATGCGTCCAACTTTTTGTTATATTTTTGTGTAAGCGGCGACATTGTATACGATTTTGCAACATCCTGTAACAGTTTAGCCTATTTAGCGCACAATCTAAATAATGACGGTTCCCTCTAAGGTGGTAACTATGAGCAAACTTGATTGGTCCAAGCTATTAAAATCAGGGCAACGCATTTTTATCGGCTCCCACGCTGCCGTTCCTACAGCATTGATTGATGATCTCATCGAAAATGCAAAACACCTACACGACATTGAAATTGTGCAGCTGATGACGCTCTCTGATAATAAGTGGGCACTTCCTGAGCATCAGCAACTATTTAAAGTGAATACCTTTTTTATCGGCGGCGATAACGTACGTAGCGCCGTTAATGAGGGGCGCGCCGACTACACGCCTTGCTTTATTTCTGATATTCCCAACTTATTCAGTAATGGCATATTACCCTTAGACGCCGCACTGATCATGGTTAGTCCAGCCGATCAATATGGCTATCACTCAATGGGGGTCTCCGTTGATGTGGTGGCTGCTGCTGCCAAATCCGCTAATACCGTAATCGCACAAGTCAACGAGCATATGCCTGTTACCTTTGGTCAATCTTTCTTACACAAAAATCAGATTGATTACTTTTGGTACCACAATCAGCCGCTACCTGAATTACCACCGCCCGATACCGTAGATAACAAAATTATTGAGCGTATTGGACAGTATATTGCTTTATTGGTGCGGGACGGTTGTACTTTACAAATTGGCTTAGGTCGTATTTGTGCCGCAGCGCTGCATTACTTAGGCAACCATAAAGATCTGGGAGTCCACAGCGAACTTATTACCGACGATATCATGAACCTGATGTTACAAGGCGTGATTAATAATCGTAAAAAAACGTTCCATCCCAATAAAATTGTCACTAGCTTTTGTATGGGCAGCCAAGCACTCTATGATTTCGTCGACAGAAATCCTCATATCGGCTTTTATCCAAGCGAATATGTCAACTCACCAACGAATGTGGCACGCAATGACAACTTAATTGCCATCAACAGCGCAATTGAAGTCGACTTGACCGGACAAGTGGTATCTGACTCGATAGGACATCAATTCTACTCAGGGATTGGCGGTCAAGTTGATTTCAGTCGAGGAGCGTCATTGAGTCAAGGAGGAAAGCCGGTCATCGCCCTTCCTTCAACAACACAAGACGGCAAGACCTCACGCATCGTCGCGCACATTCGAGAAGGCGCCGGCGTAGTGACCTCGCGTGGCCATGTGCACTATGTAGTAACAGAGTTCGGTGTCGCATCACTGCGTGGTAAAAGCATCCGCGAACGTGCTTTAGAACTCATTCGCGTTGCGCATCCAAAATTTCGCCAGCAACTATTGCAGCAAGTAAGGCAACATTATTGGGTCCCCAATTATCATCAACTAACGCCAAGCGATGTGCCGGAGCTAGGAGACATTGGGTTTAAAAAAATCACCTTCGCCGGTGAGGAGTTTGATTTGCGACCATTGTATCCGTCTGACGAACGCCGTCTGCAAGAGTTTTTCTATTCGCATACCAAGGAAACGCTTCAACTACGCTACAACGCCGTTCCTACACAAATGAGTCGAGAAAAATCCTGTACTTTAGTGAGTATTGATCAGTCCGTTGACCTTGCACTGTGTATTGTGCGTCAAAAAGGCTCGGCGGCAAAAATCATGGCCGTGGGGCGCTATTACTATATTGAATCTCATAATAGTTGCGAGGTCGCGTTTGTTACTCGTGAGCATTACCAGGGTCAGGGAATGGCCAGTGTCTTACTACAAGAAATGATACGAATTGCCAAACTACGTGGGCTCGACTCAATGCAGGCAGTCGTACTCGTGAATAATAAACCCATGCTCAACGTATTTGAAAAGTCCGGATTTGTGCGTCAAGCGAGTGATGAGCCGGGTGAAGTCATGCTCAAACTCGAACTTAAGCAAAACCAAACCCAAGAAGAGTCGTCCTCATGAGTATTTACCTTTACTCTCATCCTCACTGTCTACTGCATAACCCTGATAAAGAACATCCGGAGTGTCCTGATCGAATAGACGCGGTGAATGACCAGATTATTCGTTCAGGACTCGATTTTGTGTTGACTCGCGAGCAGGCGTGTCCTGCAACGTTAGAGCATATAAAACTAGCGCATAGCGATCAGTACATCAGTGAGTTGTATCGTAAGCAGCCACACGAAGGTCATGTTTGGCTCGATCCAGATACGCCGATGACGCCCGACACGCTTGATTCTGCACTGCATGCGGTTGGCGCAAACGTGGCTGCCGTAGATAAAGTGTTAGCCGATCAAAACAAACAGGCGTTCTGCCTGGTAAGACCGCCGGGACATCATGCGACAAAGGATCAAGCAATGGGGTTTTGCGTATTTAATAATATAGCCATTGCAGCGCTGTACGCGCAGCAGGCATATGGCTTATCACGGGTAGCGATTGTCGATTTTGATGTGCACCACGGCAACGGCACTGAAGATATTGTGCAAGCGCATCCTAATATCCTGTTTTGCTCAACTTTTCAGTCACAGCTCTACCCTTATGTTGACGAGAACAACAACGATGATCACATTCTTTCTATCGCACTGCCGCCAGGCTGCAAAAGCTTAGATTGGCGAGAGGCTGTTTACTACCAAATTTTGCCTAAACTCGATGCTTTTAAACCTCAATTAATTCTTATCTCAGCGGGTTTTGATGGTCATATTGAGGATGAAATGTCGCAGTTTCTACTGAAAGAAGATGATTACTTTTGGATTACGCAAAAACTCAAGTTAATTGCCGACAAACATTGTTCCGGACGCATCGTGTCCAGTCTAGAAGGCGGCTATGATCACAGCGCATTAGGACGCAGTGTTGTGGCGCATTTAAAAGGGATGCTGGGTAGCGAATACTAAGATAAAAGAGATTTGGAGCGGGAAACGAGACTCGAACTCGCGACCCCAACCTTGGCAAGGTTGTGCTCTACCAACTGAGCTATTCCCGCATTTCGGTATAAATACTTAGGAGAGTCTGACTTGGAGCGGGAAACGAGACTCGAACTCGCGACCCCAACCTTGGCAAGGTTGTGCTCTACCAACTGAGCTATTCCCGCATCGTCAGTGCGGCGTGTATTCTACTGAAACCGCCGCCAACGTCAACCGCTTTTTCACCACGAGCCGCTTAAATGGCGAAAAAATGTGCTCTATAATGTTTGAGTTCATCAATTGACTCACGAATATCAGCAAGTGCTTCATGTGCGCCTTTCTTTTTGAACCCATTCATGGCTTCGGGCTTCCAGCGCTTGGCCAGTTCTTTTATCGTGCTTACATCGAGGTTTCGATAATGGAAAAAGGCCTCGAGCTCCGGCATGTGTCGCGCCAAAAAGCGGCGATCCTGACAAATTGAATTACCACACATAGGCGATGTCTTGGGCTCGACATACTGTGATAAAAACTCAATGGTTTCGCGCACCGCATCCGCTTCGTTATGCTGGCTCTTTTGCACTCGCTCGACGAGACCTGAACCGGTATGCGTTTTGACATTCCAGTCATCCATTTTATCGAGGTTTGCCTGCGGCTGATGAATCGCTATAGTTGGGCCCTCAGCAAGAATATTCAAATCGGCGTCAGTCACAATGGTTGCCACCTCAATAACGTGATCGTAGTCAGGGTTTAGCCCCGTCATTTCTAAATCGATCCAAATTAACCGCTGACTTTTTTGTTCTTCACTCATTCGAACTCTCTTAACTCGACTCATTTTAGGTTATGATAGCGTTAAACCGTAAGTGGCAACAAGGTAAAGCGATTGGCGAAGCAAAAACGACTGAATAAAGGGCAAAAACGTCGAATCCAACAGAACCGTGAGAAGCGTCTCGCGCAAGCATTCGACGTGCCTAGCGACCAGCTAGGTGCCAGCGAAACAGGTGTCATTGTCAGTCGTTACGGTCAGCACGCCGACTTGTTGACCGCCGATAATGAAATTATTCGTTGTCACATACGGCGTACTGTCGATTCATTGGTGACTGGTGATAAAGTACAATGGCGCCCAATGATCCAGGCGCAAGACGGTATGCGAGGCATTATCGAAGCGGTGCACGAACGTCAATCGTTGCTGTCTCGCCCTGATTATTATGACGGCCTTAAGCCAGTCGCCGCCAACATCGACCAAATATTTGTCATTTCGAGCGTGCTCCCAAGCTTTACGACACAAATTATCGACCGTTATATCGTTGCGTGCGAAGCGATCGATATTGAGCCGATTATCGTTCTTAATAAAGCCGATTTGTTAGACGAAATTGATGCTGACGAGCGCCAGCTGATTGAGCAAAGGCTGGCTGACTACCAAGCGATTGGCTATCGGGTACTGCGGGTGAGTAGTCAGACTGCAGAAGGTATGGCTGAACTTAACAACATGTTGAGTGAACATATCTCGATTGTTGTGGGTCAAAGTGGTGTCGGAAAGTCATCTATCGTCAACCGGCTTCTTCCTGACGTTGCCACCGAAACCAAAGAAGTCTCGTCAAACTCGGGTTTGGGTCAGCATACGACGACCGTGGCAACTTGGTATCCACTAAACAGTGGTGGCGCCTTAATCGATTCTCCAGGGATACGTGAGTTTGCCTTGTGGCACCTTGAACCGGAGCAAGTCGCCAGTGGCTATGTTGATTTTCAGCCTTATCTTGGGACCTGTAAGTTTAAAGATTGCAAACACAAAAATGATCCGGGCTGTGCATTGCAAGAAGCCGTGGAAAAAGGTGAAATACACCCATGGCGATTAGAAAATTATCATCGGATTATCGAGTCTATGTTGGCTAATAAGCCATCTCGAGTTTCAGCAAAAGGAAAACTGTAAGTGAGCAGCAGCGAACGATTCAAAATTGGTCTTCAATACGTACTCCCAAAGCACCTACTATCGCGTTTAGTGGGTCGATTTGCAGCGGCGAAGGCGGGAATATTTACTCAGGCTTTTATTCGCTGGTTTATCAAACAGTACAAAATTGATATGTCCGAAGCGATTCAAGAGGATCCGCGCGACTACGCCACGTTTAACCAGTTTTTTACTCGTCGCCTAAAACCTGAATTACGGCCAATCGTTGATGAGCCGGACCATCTAGCTCATCCGGTCGATGGTGCCGTAAGTCAGCTCGGAGATATTGAGGAAGGCCGTATTTTTCAGGCCAAAGGGCACGATTATTCGTTACTTGAGCTATTAGGTGGCAAAGACGAGGACGCGGCACCGTTCCGAGAGGGTTCGTTTGCCACCATTTATCTCGCACCAAAAGATTATCATCGAATCCATATGCCAGTTGACGGGGTGCTGCGTAAGATGGTGTATATTCCAGGTGACCTGTTTTCGGTCAATCCACTCACCGCACAAAACGTACCGAATCTCTTTGCCCGCAATGAGCGAGTCGTTGCAATATTTGATACCGAAGTCGGTCCAATGTCGATGGTACTCGTCGGCGCGACCATTGTTGCGAGTATTGGTACCGTTTGGTCGGGAACCGTCACACCTCCAACGGGCGCACGGATACAACATTGGTCCTACCCGACATCTGGACCTGAAGCCATTCGTATCAATAAAGGTGAAGAGATGGGCCACTTTAAACTCGGCTCCACCGTAGTGATGACCTTCGCTAAAGGAGCAATAGAGTTTGATGAAGCACTGCAACCCGGCTCGGTGGCTCGAATGGGTTCAGCGATGGCTAAGGTTCGGTCATGAAAATTTGGGCGCATCGGGGTGCGAGCTTCGAAGCGCCCGAAAACACCCTGGCGGCATTTAGTCGAGCGATTGATAGCCATGCCTTTGGTATTGAGCTTGACGTTTATGCCGTCGACGATGAGCGATTTGTATTCCACGATCGGTATTTAGAACGCTTGACCGCTTCACCCGGGCGTTTGCTCGATTTAACTCAAGTTCAAGTTAGAGCGCTTAAGGTATTCGGTCAACAACCCATTCCCACTTTACGTGAAGCACTTGAGCATATCGCGGGACATTGTCACGTCAATATAGAGTTAAAAGGGGATATCCCGAGCCAGTCGCTGCTTCTCGACATCGATTATGTTTTGCAACGCAAGCTGTTCAAACCTGATCAGATCCTCGTCTCTTCGTTTAATCACCATTGGTTACAGCGCTTAAAACACCGTCGACCAAATATCAACGTAGGTGCCTTAACCACTTGTTGCCCACTCGACTACTGTGATTTTGCATCGCGTCTTAACGCCTACTCTGTCCATGTTGACGTTGATTTTGTCACACAGGAGTTAGTTGATGACGCACACCGACGCGCATTGGAAGTCTACGTATTTACCGTAGATGAAGGGCATGATATCGAAGAATTACATGACATGGGTGTGGATGGCATTTTTACCAACCACCCGAGTTTTGCTCAGAAAATTATTGAGGGGCTTCCCGGTATAAACCGTTCGCCCCTCTGGCATTACTGACCCACGGCCTAGTGACGGTGGTCAGGGTATTCCTCTTGCAATGACTCTAAACGACGTGTAATCGCCATCGGCGATTGTGTCTTCTGCGCCATCAGCATATACAGTGCCGGTATCACAAACAGCGTTAAGAACGCCGATAACGCCACACCCGCGAAGATAACCGTACCAATCACCATACGGCTCTCTGAACCCGGCCCAGTTCCTAGAATAAGCGGAACTGAACTCATTAACGTGGTAAATGCCGTCATCACAATCGGCCGCAAACGTTGTCGCGATGCCGTAATCACTGCATCACGGAAGGACAGCCCTGCATCCCTTAATTGGTTGGCAAATTCCACGATCAGAATACCGTTCTTCGCCGCCAAGCCAATAAGCATGACAATACCAATTTGGCTATAAATATTAATGCTGTTCCCGCTCAAATACAGGCCAATAAAAGCGCCTACAATGGCGATTGGGACAGCCAGCATGATGACCAGTGGATGAATAAAACTCTCAAACTGCGCCGCAAGTACCAAGAAGGTAATAATTAATGCGAGTCCAAAGACAAATACTATCGAGCTGCCACTCTCCTTATAAAGTTGTGACTCACCTTTGTAATCAATAGAAACGTCTTCTGGAAGTTTTTTGTCGACGACTCCCTCTAGGTAGCTCAACGCTTCGCCGAGCGAATAACCGTCGGCGAGGTTGGCTTCAATGGTGACACTACGCATACGGTTATAACGATTCAACTGAGATGAAGTCGCCCGCTCGCTCACTTTCACCACATTAGATAGTGGGATCAGTTCGCCGCTTTTGCCTGACCGAACATAAATGTTGTCGATAGCACTTGGGCTGCGATAGTCAGCTTTTTCACCCTCGAGCATGACATAGTATTCTTCGCCACGGTCAAGATAGGTCGTTACCCGACGTTGACCTAAAATCGATTGCAACGTGATACCGATATCTTCAACCGAGACACCGAGATCGGCAGCTCTCACTTCATCAACTTCGATTAATAGTTGTGGCAAAGTCTCTTTATAATCACTATCAACTTCAACTAAACCCGGGTTCTTAGCGGCTTCCTCAATCACAATATCGCGATACTCAGCCAGCTTTTCGTAGGTATTACCTTGCAGTACAAACTGCACGGGACGACCACCGCCACCGCTAATACCACTGCGCATAAAGGCAAAAGCCTGTACGCCAACGACTTGGTTGAGCTTTTTACGCATCTCTTCCATAAGTTCAAACGTCGACCAATCACGTTCCTCAAAAGGAATTGCGCCAACAATCGCGATCCCCGCTGAGTTACCCCAGCCCGGCGCCCTGACGATGACGCGATCTATTTTATTTTGATCGATATAGGGCAACAGAATTTGCTCAATTTCATCCATGTGCCGCGAATTAGATTCAAAACTCGCCCCTTCTGCGCCTTTAATACTGATGTAGAAGGTACCGCGATCCTCCGGTGGTGCGAATTCTTGTGGTACAAATTGCATTGCGCCGTAACTCACCACGCCACTTAAAACGACCAGTATCAATGCCAAACTCGGGCGTTTGATACTACCCTCTAAGACTGTTGTATATTTCGCTTCAAGCCATTTGAAAAAGCGGTCAAATGCTATACCAAACTTACTGGTCCGTTCTTTCTTATGTAAGATTTTCGAGCCTAGCATGGGCGTCAGGGTAAGCGCTGCAATACTCGAGAACGCCACAGCCGCCGCAATGGCTAAAGCAAATTCGGTAAACAACTTACCGATATTGCCTTCCAAAAACGCCAAGGGTACGAATACTGAAATCAGCACAAGCGTTGTCGCAATGACCGCAAAGCCGACTTCTCGAGCACCTCGATAAGCTGCCAGTAAGGGAGGCTCGCCTTCTTCGACCCGACGATAGATATTCTCTAGCACCACGATCGAGTCATCAACCACAAGCCCGATTGCGAGCACGAGTGCCAGCAAGGTCAATAAGTTAATCGAGAATCCGAGTGAAAACAGCACAATATACGAAGCAATAATAGCCACAGGTACCGTCAACGCGGGGATAATGGTCGCTCGGATATTGCCTAAAAATAGATAAATAACCACGACAACCAGTGCCATCGCGATGAGTAGTGTGTTATACACTTCATCAATCGAGCCTTTGATGAAAATAGACGAGTCGTAACTTGTGGCTAAGTACATGGTTTCTGGTAGTGTTTTTTCTAACACTTCCATTTCCTCGCGCACATTCTCTACGACACTCAGGGTGTTGGCTTTGGATTGTTTAATGATGCCGATACCGACCATATTGACGCCATTACCACGGAAATCAGTTTTGTCGTCCTCGGCGCCAAGCTCAACACGCGCAACCTCACCCAACCGCACTAAATAACCGTCATCACCCTGACGAATCACTAAGTTTCGGAAGTCGTCCTCAGATAAATAGGCACGTGCCATACGCACAGAAAATTCGCGCTCGGTCGATTCAACTTCGCCCGCTGGTAACTCAATATTTTCCTCACGTAAGCGGCTAACGATATCCGTCACAGTGATTTGACGTGCAGCCATCGCGTCGCGATCAAGCCAAACCCGCATTGCATAGCGACGGTCACCACCGATACGCACACGCGCAACGCCATCGACAACAGCGAGACGGTCCACAATATAACGCTCTGCATAATCGGTCAGTTCGAGTATCGACATACTCTCACTACGCAAGTTATACCAAACCACCGTTGTTTCATCAGAAGACGCTTTTGAAACTTCGGGGGGATCGGATTCCTCAGGCAAATTATCCAGTGCGCGTGATACCCGTTCACGCACATCATTGGAGGCTGCATCAATATCACGTGAAAGCGTGAATTCAATGCTAATCGACGAGTTCCCTGGACGGCTGCGTGACGAGATATTTTTTATTCCCTCAATGCCACTGATTCGTTCTTCGATAAGCTGCGTGACTTGCGTCTCTACAACTTCAGCACTCGCTCCTGGGTAGTCTGTGCTGATGGTTACCACAGGCGCATCAATATCCGGAAACTCTCGCAACGGAAGCATTGTGAAAGCAACAATACCGAAAATAATTAACAGTACATTGACGACGGTGGCAAAGACTGGGCGTTTTACTGATACATCAGATAACAACATGCCCTAGTCCTCCCTTACATCGACAGGAATACCATCACGCAAGCGCACTAAGCCCTCGACGATGACTTCGTCACCCGGTTTAATGCCCTCTGTAATTTCGACTACGCCCGGCTTACGACGACCGATGCTCACTTCCACCTGTTTAGCGCGATTATCCGGTGTTAGAACAAACACATACTGACGATTTTGAATCGGTAATAACGCTTTTTCAGGAAGTATCAAAGCCTCATCAATGCTGCGTAACAAGGTAATTTGTAACAACATACCTGGGCGTAGGCGTTCATCATCATTGGCTAGTTTGGCACGAACACGCACTGACCGAGTGACAGGATCGATGCGTGAATCAATACTGGTAATGCGTCCGCGGAACTGCTCGCCGGGATACGCTCGATTTCGAGCAATGACCTCTTGGTCAACAGCGAGGCTAGCGAAATACCGTTCTGGAACACTGAAGTCCACTTTAATCGGCGAGATGTCATCTAATGTTGTAAAGGTATCCCCCGGTGCAACTAGAGCACCTGGACTCACTTCACGAATTCCCACACGACCTGTGAACGGCGCATAGATCTTCATTTCCGCTAAGGTAGCTTCGGCTACTTCAAGTTCCGCCTGTAAGCGGTTAACTTCAACATGTTGCTCCTCGACCTGCTGTTGTGACGCTGCATTTTGACGACGCAGAGAGGTTAAACGGTCAAGTTGACGCTGGGCTTCGTTGAGACTGAACTGTAGCTGCTGTACGCGAGCCACTTCTTTACGCGCATTGAGCTCAGCCAGTAGTTGACCTTTCTCGACACGATCACCGCTATCAAAATAAATTGCATCCACGATATCTTGTGTTTGCGAAGTGATTTCAACGGTCTCATTAGCTTGGGCTGTACCCAAGGCCTCAATCACATCGCGGTACTCACTCATCGAGACAACTTGTGTCTTTACGGGAACACTCGGTTGCGATTGTTCCTCCACTTGCTTAGTCGGTGGAAATGCAAAAAAATAAATCGCCAGTGCAATTAAGGCGATAACAACAAGGGTAATTGGATTAATCCAATTGCGGCGCGCCATACAATAACCTCGAGAAAAACAACATCATAATAAGGTCTATTGTATGAAAAACACCGCCCATTGGGCGGTGCATCTAACGAGTTTGAACGTGAGTTAATCGCAAATGTTTCAAAACATGTTCGATTTAGCGGTGATATTTGGGGCTGTGCTTATGAACCGCTTCTATAAATGCCCCCGCGTGGTCAGGATTCACTTCTGGATGAATCCCATGACCCAAGTTAAATACGTGGCCACTTCCTTCACCGTAACTCTCTAAAATCAACTGAACTTCTTCTTCGATACGTTTTGGAGAAGCATATAATACAGATGGATCCATATTACCTTGCAAAGCAACCTGATCGCCAACGCGCGCACGTGCATCCGACAAGTCAGTAGTCCAGTCCACGCCTAAACCATCAGCGCCCGTTTGTGCCATCGCCTCTAGCCACTGCCCACCGTTTTTAGTAAACAGCGTGACAGGTACGTGATTTCCGTCTTGCTCACGGATCAAACCAGCGACAATTTTTTCCATATACGCCAGTGAGAATTGCTTATAATCGCGTGGTGATAACACGCCACCCCAAGTATCAAAAATCATCACCGCTTGCGCGCCCGCTTTAATCTGCGCGTTGAGGTAGTCAATCACCGAGTCAGCTAACACGTTGAGTACATGATGCATCAGCTCAGGTTCAGCAAATAGCATCTGCTTAACTTTAGAGAAGTTTTTAGTACTTCCGCCCTCGACCATATAGGTCGCTAACGTCCAAGGACTGCCAGAGAAACCGATCAAGGGTACCTTGCCATCCAATTCCTGACGAATCAGGCTCACCGCATCCGTTACATAACTTAATTCATCACTCATATCGGGCACAGCAAGCCCTTTCACATCTGATTCAGTGCGCAACGGACGCGAGAATTTGGGCCCTTCACCTTTTTCAAAGTAAAGACCAAGCCCCATCGCGTCTGGAATCGTTAAGATGTCACTGAATAGGATAGCCGCATCGAGGTCAAAGCGTCGCAGTGGCTGCAATGTCACCTCGCACGCAAGTTCTGTGTTTTTGCACAGCGACATAAAGTCACCGGCTTCAGCCCGAGTTGCTTTATATTCAGGCAAGTAACGGCCCGCTTGGCGCATCATCCAAATCGGTGTTCTATCAACCGGCTGTTTCTGCAATGCTCTCAGATAACGATCATTTTTTAACTCGGGCTTTCTCATAACGTCTTCCAACATCCAATTTATTGGTTATTTTATCACTCTTGCTGTGCCTTGCCGATAGCGATTTCAATCAAACGATGCGCAATCGTACCTTCAGGTGGCGTGTCGGGTAAGTCATTAATAGAAAACCAGTCGCCCGTTTCGAGTTCCACAGGATCAATGTGTAAATCGCCTGACTGCCATTGTGCAGTGAATCCCATCATCAATGAGTGTGGAAACGGCCACGGCTGACTTAGTTGGTACTCGATATCACAGACTTCAATACCCGCTTCCTCATGCACCTCGCGCGCTAATGCTTGTTCGAGCGACTCTCCCGGTTCCACAAAGCCCGCCAAAACAGAATAGATCCCCTGCTTGTGCCGCTTGCCCCGCGCCAACAACAACGTATCTTCTTTTCTTATTGCCACAATGATGCAAGGGGAAACACGCGGGTAACAGCGGTGATTACACTGCTGACAATGCATGGCGAGTTCCCAGTCCACCGCTTGCATACGCGCCCCGCAACGACCACAGAACCGATGTTGGTTAATAAAGTCCATCACCTGACGCGCTCTCCCAGCCATCGCGAACTGCTCTTCATCATGCACCGAGAGTAAGCTCCGTAGTGGCACAAACTCACCGCCTACAAAAGCAGGATCATTAAGGTCAGCCACAATAAGGTAACATGGTCGCTCTCTCAACTCGCCTAAATAGACCACTGTATATTGAGACAGATCAGGAAAGTTCAGTGATGCCATCGGTCCCGAGGGAACGTTACCATTCTCGGTTATAAAAACATCACCCGCCGAGCAAATAAACCAACGTGCGGGTTCGTCTTTCGATGGTTTTACATAAGGCTTAACCAAGTTACACTCCTTAGAGTAAAGATCGCCAATTTTGATTGAGAAAAGCATTCGACACCTTTACAGTATGTCGAAGATCTCATTTCGGAGAACCCCATGTTAAAGAAAAGTGAGGAAGCACGCCAGCGTTGGGGCGGAGCTCATGACAGCATTGACCAATGGTTAACTGAACGACAAGACCTTCTCGTTAACTATTTTAAGCTAGCCGCCCTTCCTCCCTATGAAGGTGTACGCAACGGCTTACCTGATGTCACTGACATTCGTGATTTCTGTGGTCAATTAGTCGACTACGTATCGAGTGGTCATTTTGAAATATATGAACAATTGATGAAGCAAGCGAGAGAGAATAAGCAACCCCTCGAAGCCTTGTTAGAACAAGTATTTCCACTCATCAGCGATACCACCGAAATCGCTTTAGACTTTAATGATAATTACGGTGAAATTGATTCAAATAATCACCTAAATCAATTTGATCGTGATCTATCAGCACTTGGTGAAGCCATTGAATTGCGAATGGAATTTGAAGACCAGTTACTACATCACTTAGAAACACACAAAGCGCTATAAATGATTCGATGAACAATAGAAAACGGCCGCAATTGCGGCCGTTTTTTGTATGTAAGTGACAACTTACTGTTGAGTCTCAGATTTATCAGACTCTTGCTTATCTTTCACGTCCAATAGCTCAACAGTGAAGATTAACGTTGAATTAGGTGGAATTTGACCACCCACTTCGCGATCACCGTAAGCTAGCTCTGCTGGAATAACAAAGCGGTATTTTGCACCCTCTTTCATCAACTGCAGGCCTTCAGTCCAGCCTGGGATCACACGATTAAGTGGAAAGACTGTCGGTTCGCCACGCTCATAGGAGCTATCAAATACTTCGCCATTGACTAAAGTGCCTTCATAGTGGACTTCTACAATGTCATCTTCACTAGGGCTATCACCTTCACCCGCTTCAATCACTTCGTATTGAAGACCCGATTCGGTTACCTTAACGCCATCTTTTTTAGCATTTTCTTCTTGGAACGCTTTGCCTTCTTTCGCAGCTTTGCTACCTAATACATTCTTGCGTTGTTCCATCACTTTTGAACGTAAGTCATTCAGTAGTTTGTCAGCTTCTTCGTCAGATAATTTATTTTCACCTTTGACGGCATCAACAAAACCCGCAATCACGAGTTGACGGTCAAGCATCACTTCTGCTTTTTCCTGATCATCAAGGTTACGAGCAACAAAACTACCCACTGACGAACCTAGCGCATAAGCTTGCTTTTCTTGTTCTGATTCGAGTTTCTTCTGGCTAACAGGATACGGTTCTTGCTGCGAACATGCAGTAATAGCCAGCGCAATAGCCGATAGCGCTAGAGGTTTCATCATTCGGTTCATCTTTTTCTCCAATTAACATCCCGTAAAGTAATTGACTATGCCATAATCAAATTGTTCGGTCAGCCCCATACTACACAACACCATAAGGCTTGCCCATGAATATTAAACAAAACGTCGTATTCAGTCTTGGTCTTGTAATCAGCATGCTGCTATTTGGATGCACGCCAGCACCCGAGCAGATACATAAAAAAGCCCATTCCGAAGCTGGCACATACGTGGCAGACATCGCCGATGATGGCTCCTTTAGTGTCGTCGCGACTGACAGTAACGGCGTCTTATTATGGCCACGCTACGCGAATGATGCCAAGTATCAATGGCGCCAAGATGATGCTGATGTGTCACAAATAATTGCCGTCGATATTAGCGCCGATGGCGCAACTGTAGCCGCGGCAAGTCGTAAGGCATTTAGCCTTTGGGACGTTGATAAAGGAACTAACATAGGTTATTGGCAATCAAGCGGAGCGGACATTAACAATATTGCCGTCTCTAATAACGGCTCCACCATCGTACTTGGGCTAAACAACGGTACTCAGATCGCATTTAATCCGCAGTCGGGTCGACGCCTTGAGTTTTACGGTCATCAAAGCTCAATCACTGACTTGGTCATTACACCCAATGGTCGCTATGCCTTGAGCGGAAGTACCGATCAAACAGCCATTCTGTGGTCAACTGAGTCTGGACAACCCATACATCAATGGCAGCATGAGACTCGCTTAACAAAGGTGGCATTAGACAGCGGTGGACGCTATGCCCTCACCGCTGGGAGTTTAGATAAAGCCTATATCTGGGATGTAAACTCCGGTGAGCAAGTAAAGCAACTCGATATCATCGAGCGTGTTAGAATATTTAGTAGTGCACGTTTCAGTCAGTCAGGTAAATTTTTAATTACCGGCTCGCCGTCTCGTCAAATCACACTTTGGCGTACTAAAACCGGCGAAGAACTTAGGACGTGGAACGTCGAGTTACGCGATAGCCATCGACCTAATAATGCCGTGGTATTATCAACCTGGCTTAACGAGAGTACCGGCATGGTCATGAGTGAGAGCTCCGCAGGCTATGGCGAATGGTGGCAACTAGAACCTAACTGGCAGCAGTAATATGAGTGAAGAAGAACGCTTACAAAGTAGAATTGATAATTTGGAATCACAATTAGCATTCCAAGAAGATGTCATTGACGCGCTGAATCAGCGCGTCACTGATCACAACCGCGAGCTCGCAGAGGTAGCGCGGCGCATGAAGTATTTAGGCGAACGATTAAGACAAGTGCAAGACAGTCAATCATCACCTGATGCGGATCCGAGTGTTGAGCCTCCACCGCCACATTATTGATCGTGACGCGGTTATCCGCTATAACAGATGTTCATCCATTGTTAATAGGTTTTTATGTCTTCGAAGCATCCTATCATTGCGGTAACGGGTTCGTCAGGTTCGGGAACAACCACGACAGGTCAAGCACTACGTCATATCTTTCGATCCCTCGATGTATCAGCTGCTTTCGTAGAAGGTGATAGTTTTCACCGTTATTCTCGACCAGAAATGGATGTCGCAATTCGTAAGGCGCAAGAGCAAGGGCGCCATATTAGCTACTTTGGACCTGAAGCAAATGATTTCGAGCGGCTTGAATCGTTGTTCGAAGAATACGGCCGCACGGGTAATGGACAAATTCGACGTTATTTACACACTTTTGACGACGCCGTCCCCTACAATCAAATGCCAGGCACATTTACGCCATGGGAAGACATGCCAGAAAACACCGACGCATTGTTCTATGAGGGGTTACATGGAGGCGTTTGCGGCGACGGTTATGATGTCGCTAAACACGTTGACTTATTGATTGGCATGGTACCCATCGTCAACTTAGAGTGGATCCAAAAGCTCGTTCGCGATACGCAGGACAGGGGGCATTCACGCGAGGCCGTCACGACTAGTATTATTCGTAGTATGGAAGATTACATTTACCATATTGTCCCCCAGTTCTCACGCACTCATATAAACTTTCAGCGCGTTCCGACCGTTGATACCTCCAACCCGTTTAGCGCCAAAGAAATACCGTCTCATGACGAGAGCTTTGTCGTTATTCGTTTTCGTGGAATGAAAAACGTCGACTTCCCGTACTATCTGCAAATGATCGACGGTTCGTTTATGTCGCGTACCAACACGCTTGTCGTGCCCGGTGGTAAACAAGCACTCGCAATGGAGTTAATACTAACACCTTTAATTGAACAAATTATCGAGCGCAAAACGCAGTTGCGTACCCAAGTGGATTGGCTCGATAATTAAGTCGTTACTCTTCAACAAGCCAAAAAGTACGCGAATGAGCTGACTCATCTTGAGCAAGAACACGTTGCAGGTAGTTCATCACATCAGGTAACTGTTGCTGTATTCCATAAGGGGGGTTAACCCAAACGTAACCGCACCCATAAAGACCGGCACTGGGGTCAGGCTCTTTTACCATCAGTTCAATCGCCAAGGTTTTTGGTAAGCCCTCGAGCTCACTGAGTTGACCGTAAAAGTCAGCCACTTTCGCATCGTCTTTAAGCGGGAACCAAACGGCAAAACTTCCCGCCGCCCAACGCTTAATACCCTGTTGGATAGCCGCTACAATATCATCAAACTCGTTAACCGATTCGAATGGTGGATCGATTAACACGAGTCCTCGCTTCTCATTAGGAGGCATTTTAGCTTTTAGTACTTCATAACCATCAAATGGCGCAAGTACCTCTAAGCGACTCGTTTGCTGCCCTTCAAGATTAGCCTTTAACGCCTCGGCATCTTCTATATGCAGCTCGCTCACAATATGTCTATCGTTCGCTCTCAATAATTGTTGCACTACCCAAGGCGAACCTGGATATGACTTCAACTCACCTTGCTCATTTAAACCTTCAACAATATCTAAGTAAGGCTTAACAAAAGCTGGCGCATCGGCATCGTTCCACAGCCTGCCAATACCCTCTGGATACTCATTCGTTTTACCGGCTTGCTCAGAGGTCAGATCGTATAGCCCAATCCCGCCGTGGGTATCGAGCACACAAATAGGCTTGTCTTTCTGCTTGTAATAGTCAATCGCCATGACCACCAGAAGATGTTTGAATACGTCAGCAAAGTTGCCAGCGTGATAAATATGTCGATAATTCACGCTTCGATAATCTTATAACTGTGAGTCATCTCAACACTGGCTTCCAGCATTTTAGCGACCGAGCAATATTTATCGGCTGACAGCTTAACTGCTCTGTCCACATGCGTTTCGGCGACATTTTGTCCTGTTACCACGAATTCCAAATGCACCTTTTTAAACACTTTCGGGGTGTCACTCACTCGTTCACCGGTCACACGACATTCACAGTGCATGACCTTTTGTCGTGCCTTTTGTAGTATGCTCACCACATCCACTGAAGCACAACTTCCGGCAGCCATTAGTATCGCTTCCATGGGACTGGCAGATGTTTTAGCATGCCCATCAAGTACCATTTGATGGCCACTCCCAGACTCGGCAACGAACGTCAAATCATCAAGCCACTTGACGGTCGCATTCAGGGTATTATCAGACATAAAAGCAATTAACCTTTAGTATTGAGACGCTGATCGAAGAGGTTTTTTACTAAACCTACGAATTCAATAATGCAGGCCTCTTGTTGTTCGGAGGGATGATTGTTTAGAACAGAAGAAAGGATTTCTTCTAAATCATACATGATAGCGTCAGCTTCTCTTACCATATCGAGCCGAGTATCTTGGTCGATATCATTTTGCTCGAACAACGCCATCATATGCTGAGAAAGTTGCTCTTCAAGCACATCACGTAGGGTGTAGTTGGCACTACCCGCTGGCAGCTTCCGCTGTTCAAACAACGGAAGCTGCCCAGTCAAGTAGTGAATAAGTTCGACGTAACCGTCTGTCTCAGTAATCATTGAGATAACTTATTAAAATTTTAGCCCCGGCGCTAGTGTTTCGGGCAAACTTTGTGTATCGGCTTCGACAGATGCCACAGGGTAAGAGCAGTAATCTGCCGCATAATAAGCACTTGCGCGGTGGTTACCGCTCGCACCAATGCCACCAAAAGGAGCTGCACTGCTTGCACCTGTGATCGGTTTGTTCCAATTAACAATGCCAGCACGAATGTGCTTAAAGAAATGACGATAGGTCGCTTCGTCATCACACAGAATGCCTGCTGACAACCCATAGCGCGTATCGTTTGCTTTAGCAATCGCATCGTCTAGATCGTTAAAGCGGTATACTTTAAGCATTGGACCAAAGTATTCTTCATCGGGCGCATTTTCGACACCGGACATATCAATAATACCTGGCGTAACAAAGCCTAAGTTACTGTCTTTCTGCTTGAGCTTAACCAATGGTTTACCACCGAGTTGGACAAGCTCATTCTGCGCATCCACCATTTGACTCGCGGCTTTTGCAGAAATCATTGCGCCCATGAACGGCTGAGGGTCAGCATCGTAGTCATCAACGAGGATGTTTTCGGTCACTTCTACCAAACGGTCGAGTACTTTGCCGCCCATTTCGGTGTTTTCGATAAACAGTTTACGCGCACAAGTACAACGCTGACCTGAAGTGATAAACGCTGACTGGACAATGTTATGTACAGCGGCATCGACATCAGTAATGTTGGTAACGATTAACGGGTTATTGCCGCCCATTTCCAACGCTAAGATTTTATCAGGACGTCCACCAAATTGTTTATGTAACAAGTGCCCGGTATTCGAAGATCCCGTAAAGTATAGGCCGTCGATCTGTGGATGGACTGACAGCGCTTTACCGGTCTCAACTTCACCCTGAACCAAGTTCAGCACGCCCGCCGGAAGCCCGGCTTCTTGCCACAACTCGACCGTGACCTGAGCCACATGAGGCGTCAGCTCAGACGGCTTAAACACCACCGTGTTGCCAGCGATCAAAGCAGGGACAATGTGACCGTTCGGTAAGTGCCCTGGGAAGTTATAGGGACCATAAACAGCGACTACCCCATGAGGCTTGTGACGAATAAACGCCTTCGCGCCTGGCATCTCGTTTTCAACCGTGCCTGTACGCTCTTGATATGCGCGCTCAGAAATGCCCACTTTACCGATCATCGCACCCACTTCAGTGCGTGTTTCCCAAACCGGTTTACCCGTTTCGGCCGCCATCACGCGTGCTAAACGTTCTTTGTTTTGCTCAAGTAATTCCGAAAACTTTTTACAAATGGCTAAGCGATCTTCAAATGAAGTGTGAGACCACTCAGGAAATGCCGCGCGAGCAGCCATAACCGCTGCATCAACTTGTTGCTCGGATGCACTTTCACCACTCCAAACAACTTCATTACGTGCAGGATCAATCGACTTAAAGGTTTTACCTTCGCCCGCGAGCCATTGATCGTTAATAAACTGTACATTAGAACTCATCATTGTTCTCCTGTTACAGAGCCACGATACGCACCGTATCGCCCTCAGAAAGATTCAATTTATCCGCTTGCTCAGCGCTCAATTGCACTTTTTCAGAGCCGTCAACGTGACGAACCTGAGCTGCTCTAAATGATTCAATTTGTGTGTTGCATATAATATGAGGTGTTGCACTCTCAGCATCTACTGGCGTATCGACCAGCACCACCTCTTTTAAAACACTATTACGTACACTACGTAAGTTCTGGACTTCTGCCTCAACCGTTGGTCCTGCGTCGAAAATATCGACAAAGCCACGGAACCTAAAGCCTTCAGACTCGAGTAGTTTTAACGCCGGTCGCGTATTATCGTGCACTTTGCCGATCACTTCTCTTGCCTTCTCTGGCAACAGTGATGTGTAAATCGGGTAGCGCGGCATGAGTTCAGCAATAAAGGTTTTATCGCCAATACCACTCAAGTAATCTGCTTTGGGGAAGTCCATCGAGAAAAAATGTTGTTCCAACCAATCCCAGAAAGGTGATGCACCATCGTCGTCACACACGCCACGCATTTCGGCAATCACCCAATCGCTAAAGCGTTGTTTGAATTGCGCTAAAAACAGCATCCGAAAACGTGAAAGCGTGCGGCCATTTAGGTTGTGACGATACGGTTCACGTAAGAACAACGTGCATAGCTCTGAAACACCTGTGTAGTCATTACATAATGACAGTGTCTCGAGCGTGTTATGAATGTTTAGCTTCTCAGAATGGTGCACGACCTTACCTAAGCGGTAATGCCAAAACGCTTCCGTCAACCCAACGGCTGCCTCAATACCACTGACACCGGCAATTTCGCCCGTTTCGGTATCTTCCATGACGAACAGATAACTTTCATCGCCTGGGGTCGCTACATCTTGCTTGGCAAAAGCAGCTTGCGCTCGAGCGATTCTTCGCTCGAGCAAACCTTGATCAATTGGCAACGATGTAAATCCATGCCCAGACTCTACCGCACAACTATATAGCGCTTCGTAATCTGCTGCCTCTATCGGTCGAATAACCAACATACAGGGTCCTCAATTAACCAACGACTTGAGCAACGGCGTGCTCAAAACGTTTGAGACCTTCCTTGATATCCGCTTCAGGGATAATAAGCGAAGGTGTGAATCGAATAACGCTGGCGCCAGCAACCAAAACCATAACGCCGTGCTCTTGACCCGCGAGCAAGAAATCGCGTGCACGACCTTCAAATTGCTCAGTAAGCTCCGCGCCAATCAGACAGCCCATGCCTCGTACTTCTTTAAACACATTGTATTTGTCGTTAATTGCAGCGAGGTGCTCTTTAATCATTGCTTCGCGCTGCTTAACACCTTCAAGCACGGTCTCTGTATTTACTACTTCTAGAACCGCTTCTGATACGGCACATGCCAACGGGTTACCGCCATAAGTACTACCATGCGTGCCTGGTTTTAAATGCTCTGCAATTGCCGCAGTCGTCAACATTGCACCGATTGGGAAACCACCACCCAATGACTTAGCAGAGGTTAGAATATCTGGCGTCACGCCAAGTTGCTCATACGCATACAACGTACCGGTACGACCAAAGCCAGTCTGGACTTCATCAAAAATCAATAACGCATTGTGTTTATCACACAATTCGCGAACTTGTTTTACGAAGTCCTGCTCTGGAGGGACAACGCCACCCTCACCTTGCAATGGCTCCATCATCACCGCACAGGTCTCGTCATCGATAAGTTTCGCCAATGCATCAGCATCATTGTAAGGTACGTGTTCAATCGCACCTGGCTTTGGACCAAAGCCATCAGAATAAGCAGGCTGACCACCAACCGTGACGGTGAAGAAGGTACGACCGTGGAAGCCTTTGTTAAAGGCAATAATTTTTTGTTTTTGTTCGCCGTGCACATCAATCGCCCAACGACGCGCCAGTTTTAACGCAGCTTCGTTTGCCTCAGCACCCGAGTTGGCGTAGTAAACACGGTCAGCGAAAGTCGCGTCAGTTAACTTCTTAGCTAAACGAATCGCCGGTTCGTTAGTAAACACGTTACTTAAGTGCCAAAGCTTTTGGCTTTGCTCATGAAGCGCGTTTACCATTGCCGGGTGACAATGACCTAGACAGTTAACGGCAATACCACCAGCAAAATCAATGTACTCTTTTCCCGCTTGGTCCCAAACACGTGAACCTTCACCTTTCACAGGCACCATTTGAGCGGGGTTATAGTTTGGCACCATCACGTCACTAAACATCTCACGCGTAACGGCCATTTTTGCTGAATTATCTGTCATTGCTCACTTCCTTATCGCTTACAGCGAATTAGTTAACTTAACAATCACGAATGATTTTAAAGGATATATTATGCCAAAAATTGAGCAATTTGTCTGCGTAAATCAGGTATGAATGGGGCGAAAGCCGTGATATGCAGTAGTTTTGCAAAGAATACGAATAACTATCCACAAACGCGGCTTAAAGTAGAATGAATACGCACAATTTTTTCTAAAGTTTAAAAACAGCGCGGTCGGTTACTTTGGCACGTTAAATTTTGGACGCTTCAAATTGAGCGTATTTAGTTCGGCAACAAGACCGGCGTCAACGTCATAGCGCCGCAGTAGATGTGAGCCCTCTTCAACACTGGCGAGCTCGACCTCACGTAACATACGAAACTCACAAAACGCATTTGCTTGGGACAAGACTTTCGCATAATCAGAGTCAAAGTCATCCACATCGTGCGCTTGGTGAAAGTTTTGCAAATGTTGACTGATCGGCACTCGCTGCAGACCCCACCCCTCAGAGACAATGTAACTTACACGCTTATCTTGCTCGAGCATCAAATTACGCAAAAATCGCTCGTCTGGTGTGATGCTGATGAGTGCGCTGTGGCGCTCTGGACTACTGTCGTTAATCGAAGCGATTGCCATTTCACGTTGGATCTCATCAAATACACGTAAGTACAATTTAGTCAGCGCCACTTTTCCTAATTCATGAAACATACCGAGCGTAAACGCCAAGACAGGATCCTTGAGTTGTTGCCGTTCGGCGATTGCTTGCGCGATGATCGCTGTTCCCAATGAATGTTCCCACACTTTCCTGCGAAACAATGTAAAGGGTTGCGTGGAAGGCGGCAGCCAGTTTTGCATGATGTAAGCAGGCGCCAATAAACGGAGGTTTTCCGTACCCATGAAGCTCATCGCTGTTCGCAGATTCTCTAGTTTTACTTTTTTACTCTGCTTACGTTGGTCAATAAATGGGGGCTGATTAACCGTTTTTAAGACTCCATTATGAAACCAATCCATGCCTTGCACGATATCTTCGATACGTCTCATCGACGCCGCTTTAGTGCTCAGAATATCAAGTAAATCCGGCAGTTTTTCAGGAAGCGGGATCAGCTTTTCACGGATATAATCTCTATCGTCAAGTTGAGCTAAAATACGACGATAGATATTTTCATGAAGCTCATCCGAAATCCGATCTTGGTAGCGTTGACGAGCACGCGCTAAACGTTCACGTTCATCATAGTTAATTTGTTCGACTTGCAATAACCGACGCTTCTGCTCTTGAACTTCACTTTCTACTCCATCCGCTTTATCTTTACTTTTACGGGCAAATGGAAAGCTAATCAGATAGTTAATAAAACGCTTCTCAAGACGAAATGCGGGGTCCTTGCTTCCACCTTCGGTCGATACAGCAAAAAAATCAAACATTTAACAGTATACTCTTGTTAACAATAGCTGGCTCAAATACACATAGAATGGCGCAAGACTATAGCATGCTAGGAGTTTAGCTCTGCTAAAAAGTTGCCAATAATCCTATGCCCCATTTTCGTAAGTACCGATTCTGGATGAAACTGCACGCCAAAAATTGGTAATCGCCGGTGCCTCATCCCCATCACCTCGACACCAAAATTGTCCGTTTCTACCCAGGCATCTACAACAAAGTCGTCCGGGATAGTATGTTGCTCAACAATCAGTGAGTGATATCGAGTTACTTCAATTGGCGACGGCAGCCCCATATAAAGTCCTTTTCCACTATGGGTTACCTCCGACACTTTTCCGTGCATGACACGTGGCGCTCTCACCACTTGCGCACCCCACACCTGAGCGATTGCCTGATGACCAAGACATACTCCGAGGATTGGCATATGGCCCGCACAAGCCTCTATCGCAGCCAACGACAGCCCGGCCTCATTAGGACTACAAGGCCCTGGCGAAATAACTAAGGCGCGAGGTTGCCGTGCCAGCAGTTCCGACAGCGAAATGGCGTCGTTACGCACGACCCATACCGACTCGCCTAGCTCCTCAAAGTAACGGGCTAAGTTGTAAGTGAATGAATCGTAGTTGTCGATTAACGCGATCACGCGTGGTGACCTCACTGACCGGGATATTGTACAAAGCCAACCGCTTTGTAGACATCTGACAGCGTTTGATGAGCAGCTTCCCGCGCCTTGTCAGCACCTTTCTTCATGACTTGATTTAAAAACTCACGGTCGTTTCGCATGTCGTGATAGCGTTGTTGAATCGGTTCCAGCATGGCGACGACAGCCTCTGCAACGTCTTTTTTCAAATGACCGTACATCTTATCTTCATACTCAGGGACAAGCTCATCAATACCACGACCTGTCGCTGCTGACATAATACTCAACAAATTGGACACACCCGGCTTCTCTTGTTGGTCAAAGTAAATGCGCGCTTTCTCATCCGAGTCAGTAACCGCTTTTTTGATTTTTTTGAGGATTTTTTTAGGTTCCTCTAATAAGCCCACATAGTTGTTCGGGTTGTCATCTGACTTTGACATTTTCTTCGTAGGGTCTTGTAGCGACATCACTCGAGCACCGACTTTAGGAATCATCGGCTCAGGAATTTTGAACACTTCTCCATACAAATTATTAAAGCGTTCAGCGACGTTTCGCGCGAGTTCCAAATGTTGTTTTTGATCATCACCCACCGGCACCTCGTTGGCTTGGTAGAGCAAAATATCAGCCGCCATCAGTGCTGGGTATGTGAATAGTCCCGCATTAATATTGTTGGCATGACGCTGCGACTTATCTTTAAACTGCGTCATTCGATTCAGTTCACCCATTTGCGTGTAGCAATTTAAAATCCACGCCAACTGGGCATGTTCTGGTACATGTGACTGAATAAATACTGTGCTTTGTTCGGGATCAAGACCGCAGGCGAGATACAATGCCAAACCATCAAGGGTCGCCTCTTGCAGTTTTTCAGGCTCCTGGCGCACAGTAATCGCATGCAGATCGACCAACATAAATTTGCAGTCGTGGGTCGCTTGCATATTCACCCACTGACGCAATGCGCCGATGTAATTACCAATTGATAGTTGTCCTGAGGGTTGGCAGCCACTTAATACAATAGGTTTCGACATCTTAATTTGCTTCCTAACTGAATAATTTAATTTGCGTTAATCGCTTGCTTCATCGTACGGATAACCTCGGCATAATCGTCGGCATTAAAAATCGCCGAACCTGCAACAAACATGTCGGCACCCGCCTGCGCAATTTCACCGATATTGTCGCAATTTACTCCACCGTCGACCTCTAAACGAATATCACGCCCACTTGCGTCAATCCGTTCGCGCACTTGACGAAGCTTATCTAACGTTCCCGGGATGAACTTCTGCCCCCCAAAACCAGGATTAACTGACATCAAGAGGATCAAATCGATTTTATCCATCACATAATCGAGATAATGCAATGGCGTCGCCGGATTAAATACGAGACCCGCCTGACACCCGTGTTCCTTTATTGTCTGAATCGTACGATCGACATGTTCAGATGCTTCCGGGTGAAAAGAAATAATAGAAGCTCCAGCCGCAGCAAAATCGGGCACGATTCGATCAACCGGCTTAACCATAAGGTGGACATCGATAGGTGCTGTGACGCCATAGTCCCGCAGCGCCTTACACACCATTGGACCAATGGTTAGATTGGGCACATAGTGATTGTCCATGACATCAAAGTGAATAACGTCAGCGCCCGCGGCTAACACATTATTCACTTCCTCGCCCAGACGCGCGAAGTCGGCAGATAAAATCGAGGGTGCAATTAACGGCTGCATGGGTCATCTCCGTTTTTAAAAGTGCGCGCATTATAGCACCGAAAAGATGACAAAAAAATTCGTAATATCGACTAGCATTTTCAGCAATTCGCTGATAAATTAATCAGAATTGTTAATGATAAAGGTGCTGACCATGAAAACATCCGCTAAATATGCAGCGCTCGCTGTCGGCGTGATTCTCACGGCTTCAGGCGTTTTTGCCCTGAACCAAGGTCCTGCTTTTGTCTCTAAACAAGCTGCTAACTCAACACAACGTTGCGAAGTGTTACTCAACGCCTCCGAAATTAAGCAGTCAAGTGCACAGTGCCAAGCACCTAGCACGAAAGTGACTTGGTCCAACTGGTTTAAAGGTGAGAGTCGCTCTACCCAGTTTCACTTCTTCGATTTAATCGAACTCCTCTTCAGCTCATCCGAAGAGCATACGCCCCAGTCGACCTCTAGCTATAATAGTCAGACAGCCTTATAACCGAATATTATGCAGATTGCGCGAATGAGCCAAGGCTCCATTTTGCAAACACTCTTGAGTGTTATTGCGGCTTTTTTTGGCGTACAAACAGATAAAAACCGCCAACGTGACTTCAATAAAAAAAGTCCTGTGCCTTTTATCGTCGTTGGCATCATTTTGGCGGTCTTAATGGTGATAGGCATTATGCTCATCGTCAAATGGGTGTTAGCCACCCATTCTTAATCGTTATTAATTGGCAATACCACTGTGACGGAGCAGTGCATTTATATCGGGTTCACGCCCTCTAAATTCGCTAAACAGTTCAGCGGCAGGTTGACTGCCTCCTCGCTCGAGAATTGCGTGTAAAAATTCGCGACCCGTTGCTCGATCAAAAATGCCATTTTCTTCAAATTTGGCAAACGCATCCGCTGACAACACTTCAGCCCATTTGTAGCTATAGTAGCCGGCAGCGTACCCCCCAGCAAAGATATGACCAAAGCTATGTTGAAAGCGATTATATTCTGGTGGGATACGCACAGCAACGTGCTCTCGAACACGTTGTAAGACGCCCGCAATATCTGCACCTTGCGCCGCATCAAACTCATAATGCAACTTCATATCAAATAGTGAAAACTCTAATTGCCTCACCATTTGCATCGCCGACTGGAAATTACGCGCCGCCAGCATGTTATCAAGTAAGTTTTGCGGGAGCGGTTCACCCGTCTCGTAGTGACCCGAAATATCGGCCAACGCCTCTGGTTCCCAACACCAGTTTTCAAGAAATTGGCTTGGTAACTCCACCGCATCCCATTCGACGCCATCAATACCTGACACGCCGCCCGTGTCTACTTGGGTAAGCATGTGGTGTAATCCATGCCCAAACTCGTGAAACAGAGTCAGAACTTCATCATGAGTAAACAGAGCCGGCTTATCTCCCACTGGCTTACTAAAGTTACACGTTAAAAATGCAACGGGATACTGTAACTCACCCTTACTATCACGATTGCGGCCAACAAAGTCAGCCATCCAAGCGCCACCACGTTTGCCAGCTCGCGCATATAAATCCATATAAAAGAAACCGCGTGTTTCACCATTGGCATCCGTAATCTCGTAAAAACGTACGGTTGGATGATAGGTGTCAATCTCCTTATGCTCCTTGATATGTATACCGAATAATCGGTTAACAACACTGAACAACCCATCCACTACCTTGTGCTCTGGAAAGTAAGGCTTAAGTTGCTCATCTGAAATCGCATATTCAGACTGTTTTAATTGCTCGCTATAATATGGAACATCCCACGCATCTAGGGTTTGTACTGACTGCGCTTTAGCAAAGTTTTCAATGGCTTGATAATCTGCTTTAGCCTGACCTAACGAACGCTCAGCCAAATCGTTTAGAAACGAAAGCACTTGATTAGGCGACTCGGCCATTTTGGTTGCCAGAGACATTTCAGCGTAATTATCAAACCCGAGTAAGTTAGCAAGCTCATGACGAAGGGCTAACGTTTCATTCATCACGTCGGAGTTATCATACTCACCTGCATTCGGACCGACATCCGATGCTCGTGTGACAAAAGCCTGATACATCGCCTTACGGAATTCGACATTATCGGCATACAACATGACGGGTAGATAGCTCGGAATATCAAGGGTAAACAACCAACCCTCCTTTTCCGCTTCCTGTGCCGCCTCTTTCGCAGCCTCAATCGCGCTATCGGGTAACCCGCTCAGTTGCGTTTCATCGGTTATATGATAATGCCAGGCGTGGGTGGCATCTAACAGATTGTTACTAAACTGAGACGATAATTCAGACAAGCGACTAGTGATTTCCGCGTAACGCTTCTTCTCGTTCTCAGGTAGGTCCACGCCCGACAGTTTGAAGTCGCGCAAGGTATCATTAATTAGCTTCTGCTGTGACCGATTCAGCGTAGAATATTCGTCACCATTAGCAAGTGCTTGGTAGCCTGCAAACAGCCCTTGATGCTGACCTACGTAAGTCGCATACTCAGACAGCAAAGCTAAGCATGCGTCGTGCGCGTTACGGAGCTCAGGCTCACTCATCACCGAATTTAAGTGTGACACCGGTGCCCACACTTTTTGGATACGTTCATCCGCACGTTGCAACGGCTCAACAAACCCTTGCCAAGTAAATTGTTTGGTATCAAGCACCTTATCAACCGTGCTTTTCGCATCGTTAATAACTTGTTCAATCGCGGGTTCTATGTGCGTTGGCTTAATCGCCGCAAATTTTGGCAACGCATTATGATTGTTAGCGACTTCAAGTAGTGGGTTCGACATCTTTACCCTTCCTTATAAAACCGATTAATTTAACTCTTATATTGGGCAGTTTGTCCAATCTTCAACCATAAACACTGATTTTCTGGCGCGCATCGGGTATCCTTTTTATGTTTTAAATAACAAGATGGAAACCGACTATGAATTTTAAAGCGTCAACCTTTAGCGCACTGAAGCCGCTAAAGCGGGGGCTAACACTGGTAAGTTTTGCGACGCTCGTTGCTCTTTCTGGTTGTAGCTCTATGTCGAATCAGTCTGTGGATAAAAATGACTCGGTAGCAGCTCAATCCACTGAGGGTCAGCTCTCTTTACAAGACATTTTTGCGAGTGATAAATTTCGTGTAAAGCGTCCTGCACCAACACGCTGGCTAGAAGATGGTTCGGGCTATACGACCCTTGAGTCATCAAAACAGGTAAAAGGTCGCGATATTGTCCGTTACCACCCCGAAACCAATGCGCGCGATATTATGGTATCAGCGCAAGCACTCACACCAGAAGGCTGGGATCACGCGCTTGATATTGCAGATTACCAATGGTCTAACGACGGCGATAAAGTATTAATTTTCACTAATACTAAACGCAGTTGGCGTACGCATACACTGGGCGACTATTGGGTCCTGAATCGCACAACCGGTGAATTGCGTCAGTTGGGCGGTGATGCGCCTGAATCAACGCTTCAGTTTGCAAAATTTAATCCACAAGGCACTAAAGTCGCTTACGTGATGCAGAACAACATTTACGTACAAGACTTGGATACGTTTAACATTCAAACGTTAACTAATGACGGTAGCAACACCATTGTTAACGGTACCTTTGACTGGGTTAACGAAGAAGAATTCTTCTTGCGTGATGGTTTCCGCTGGAGTCCTGATGGTCAGCACATTGCTTACTGGCAGTTAGATACGGAAGGCACACCGACCTTTACGATGATCAATAACACCGACTCGCTTTATCCAACGTTAAAGCAGTTCCCTTACCCTAAAGTGGGTGAAACCAACGCTGCCATGCGTATTGGCGTGATGCCAGCAGACGGAGGCGACACCACGTGGATGCAACTGCCTGGCGACCCACGCATGCACTACCTCGTACGCATGAATTGGGCGGGTAATTCAAGCCAACTGTTAATTCAACAACTCACGCGTAAACAAGACGTCAATCGCGTTTACCTGAGTGACATCAGCAACGGACGTAGTCAAAAATTATTAAGTGAAACAACCGACTCGTGGGCCGAATACGTTGATGACGTCAAGTTCCTCGATAATGGCAAGTCATTCACTTGGCTGAGCGAGCGCTCTGGATACCGTCATATTTACCGTGTTGAACGTGATACCGGCAAGATGACGACGATTACTCGCGGTAACTGGGACGTGGTTGAAGTCTTGCGTATTAACGAAAACGACGGCTGGGTTTACTTTATTGCATCACCTGAAACGCCACTCGAGCGCTATTTATTCCGTGCCAAACTCGATGGTAGTGGTGTATTAGAGCGTTTAACGCCTGATCAACCAGGCACTCACAGTTATAGTGTTTCACAAGATGCAAAATACGCCGAGCACACCTATAGCGACGTCAACCATGTTCCCGTGACTGATATGGTCAGTTTGCCCGACCACAAAGTTATTCGTACGGTTGTCGCTAACGATGATGCACAAAAGGCCGTCGAGAAGATCAACCACAAGCCGCTAGAGTTTTTCCGAGTATCCGCCCGTGATGGGTTAGCGCTTGATGGCTATATCATGCGTCCGACTGACTTTGACCCTAATAAAAAGTATCCCATTTTATTCTATGTTTATGGTGAACCATGGGGTCAAACGGTTGCTAATCGCTGGGGTGGTTGGTTGTATCTTTGGCATACCATGCTAACCCAACAAGGCTATATCGTAGCTTCAATTGATAACCGCGGAACTAAATCTCCACGGGGCTTCGATTGGCGTCGTTCGATTTACAAAAATCTCGGTGTTGTGACTGTTCGTGATCAGTACGATGCACTGCAAGAAATGGCAAAACGTTGGGATTACATCGATACCGATCGTGTCGGCATCTGGGGTCACAGTGGCGGCGGTTCACAAACACTGAACGCCCTATTCCGTTATCCTGAAGCCTACGATATGGGTATGGCACTCGCCCCCGTACCAGACTTAACGCTATACGACACAATTTACCAAGAGCGTTACTCAGGTCTGTTGCCGGAATCAGCTGAACGTTATAAAGAAACTTCAGCTATCACTCACGCCAAAAATCTCGAGGGTGATTTGCTACTGATCCACGGTACCGGCGACGATAACGTCCACTTCCAGGGCAGTGAACGCTTAGTCAACGAATTGATTAAATACAATAAGCAGTTTGAATTTTTTGCTTATCCCAATCGTTCACACGGTCTTTATGAGGGCGAGGGTACCACGCTACACCTTCGGACCATGATGACTGAGTTCTTGAAGGAGAACCTGCCAGCAGGTGCTCGCTAACTGATCTTCCGATTAAGTTAATCGGTATTAACCACTGATAAACCCCGTATCTTCGTTGCATGATACGGGGTTTTTACTCATCATATGCGCATCTTAGATTTGAGGAGTCGATTTTCATGAGCAGACATTATGACTATTTAGCTATCGGTGCAGGAAGCGGCGGCATCGCTTCAGCTAACCGCGCGGCCATTCGCGGCGCAAAAGCCGCTGTTATAGAAGCCAATGCGGTGGGTGGCACCTGCGTTAACGTCGGTTGTGTACCGAAAAAAGTCATGTGGTATGGCGCTCATATTGCCGAAGCAGTGAAATACTCATCCGCATATGGCTTTGATCTCGATCAGAAAGGTTTTGATTGGGCAACGATGGTTAAAAACCGTGAGGCTTACATTGAACGTATTCACGGCGGTTACCATCGTGGGTTCCAAGGCAATGGTGTTGAATTTATCGAAGGCTTTGCCAAATTCGTTGACCACCGCACCGTCGAAGTTAACGGTGAGAAAATTACTGCCGACCACATTACCATCGCTACTGGCGGTCGACCGATGATACCTGACGTACCGGGTGCCGAACACGGTATCGATTCAGATGGTTTTTTTGCGTTAACAGAACAACCTAAAAAGGCTGCTGTAGTAGGTGCAGGCTACATTGCCGTTGAGATTGCCGGCGTTTTTCAGGCGCTAGGAACAGACACACACTTACTCGTGCGTCGCGATCGTCCACTGCGCTCGTTCGACCGTTACATCACCGATGGTCTTTTAGAGCGTATGGAGCAAGACGGGCCTACCTTGCATACAGAAACCGTGGTTAAAGAGGTAGTTAAAGAGCAAAACGGTACGCTCACCTTGCACTTTGAAAACGGCGAAACAATGAAGGATGTCGACTGCCTTGTGTGGGCAATTGGCCGTGTCCCTGCAACCGATAAGATCAACCTCGAAACAACAGGTGTTGAGCTTGACGCGCAAGGCTTTATTAAAGTCGATAAGTTCCAAAACACCAGCGTGCAAGGCATTTACGCCGTAGGCGACAATACCGGTGCTACTGCTCTCACGCCCGTCGCCATTAAAGCGGGTCGCCAGCTGGCTGAGCGTTTGTTTAATGATATGCCGAACGCTCATATGGATTATGAGAATATCCCGACCGTGGTTTTCAGCCATCCAACCATTGGTACTGTCGGCTTAAGCGAAGAAGATGCCATCGTTAAATACGGTAAGAGCAATATCAAAGTGTATACCTCTTCTTTTGCTGCGATGTATAACGCCGTCACGCCACACCGCGCACTCAGCTACTTCAAAATTGTGTGCTACGGAAAAGAAGAGCGCGTCGTCGGTATTCACGGCATTGGTGAAGGCATGGATGAAATCCTACAAGGCTTCGCGACTGCGATGAAGATGGGCGCAACTAAAGCTGATCTCGATTCAACCGTGGCTCTGCACCCGACCAGCGCGGAAGAGTTTGTGACGATGCGCTAACCACTTACTGACAGTCGCTTAGTCTGCAAAGACAAGCGGCTGTCAAATTCTGTTACAAATTGCTTTGTGCCGTTGCATTTCTTTACTGCAAGAAACGACGTATTTCTGTTTATTATAAGGTACACCCTTAACAGGAATATGACGCTTATGAAGAACCTATTTATGCTGTCTGCACTCACTTCAGCCCTTATTTTGGCTGGTTGCAGCAGTTCAGAAACTCAATCTAATAATGCGCAAGTAGCAGCGCAGTCACAACAAGCACTCGCTGAACAAGTCGTAAAGAGTCCGAACGACGAACGCCAATATCGAGTCGTCACACTGCCCAATCAACTCGAAGTCATGCTCATTTCCGATCCAAACACAGAGAAATCGGCAGCTGCTTTGAGTGTTGGTGTGGGCTTGCTCAAAGATCCCATGACCCAACAAGGTATGGCGCATTATCTTGAACACATGCTGTTTCTCGGAACCGACAAGTATCCGGATACCAATGGTTATAGCGAGTTCATGAGTAATAACGGTGGTAGCCAAAACGCATCAACTTGGCTTGATATCACGAACTACATGTTCAAAGTGAACAATAGTGCGTACGATGAAGCACTTGACCGCTTCTCAGATTTCTTCAAATCACCCAAGCTATACGCAGAATACGCCGACAAAGAAAAAAATGCCGTCAACGCTGAGTGGTCGATGCGCCGTGAGATGGACTTTTTTGGTCAGTTTAAGCTCGCTCGCATGCTTTTAGGTGAACACCCGGCAAACCGCTTTTTAATTGGTAACAACGATTCACTCGGTGATAAAGACAACAGCAAGCTACACGAAGAACTTGTGAACTTTTATAATCGCTATTATTCAGCGAACATCATGAAAGTCGCAATGATTAGCAACGAACCGCTGGACAAAATGGAATCATTAGCGAAAAAGCATTTCGCCAGCATCGAAAATGATGACATCGAGCCACCAGAAACAACGGATAAAGTCGACTTCGCGAAAGCGGGTAAAAAGCGTATTCACTACGTACCCAATGAAGATGTTAAGCAATTGCGCCTTGAGTTCATTATCGACGATAACCAAGACCAGTTTGCGGTAAAACCCAATCGCTTTGTGACCTATTTATTGGGCTCAGAAATGCCAGGCACACCGACTGAACGCCTCAAGGCAATGGGATTGATTTCTAGTTTAAATGCATCGGCGTCACCGACCGAGTACGGTAATTACGGCGCGTTAACCGTGGATATAAATCTAACTGATGCAGGTATGAAGCATCGTGAAGATATCACTGCCTTAGTCATGCAATATATCAACATGATAAAAGAGCAGGGCGTTGATAAAAAATACTTTAAGGAAATTCAAACCAGTCTGGCTAACAGCTTCCGCTTTTTAGAAAAAGGTGACGAGTTTGGTTACGTTTCATCGCTTGCTTCCGCGATGCAGAATTACCCTGCTCAGTACGTGATAAGCGCACCTTACGAATACAAAGAATTTGATGCCGATGCGATTAATAACGTACTTAATCAGTTAACGCCTGAACACCTGCGCGTTTGGTACATTTCTAAAGATGAACCACACGACAAAGAGCTGAGTTTTTACGATGGTAAATACCAAGTCGAAGATATTGCAGCTTCAGAGGTTGCCACTTGGTCAGCCGAGCCACAGCTCGCAATTAACTTACCTAAAGTTAATACGTTGCTTCCTGAAAACTTCGATTTAAAGAAAAATGCTGACTTTGACCAGCCGAAAGTCGTTATCGAAGAGCCCGGCATTGAGGTATGGCAGTATCCAAGCCAAGTATTTGCCGACCAACCACGGGGCGTGCTAACCACCATCATCAACAACCCCGATCCGATTACTGACGTTAAGAAATCAGTACTGCTTGCTTTATGGCAGGATCTTTACAACCTGCGTGTGAGTGCTTTATCGACTGAGGCGAGCATCGCGGGCATGAGCTTAAGTCTTAACGATAATCGGGGTCTTACCTTTAATATTTCGGGCTTTACCGACAAACAGCCAGAACTCATGCAACGTGCACTAGAGGAGCTCACGTTTGATATCGAACCGCAAGCATTTGCACAAGCTGTTGATCGTTTAGTTCGCGGCATCAAAAACAAAGGACAACAATTCCCGTTATATCAATCCTTTGATGCGTACGGACAAATTATTCGCGAAGGTCAGTTTGCCGATGACAGCCTTATCCAAGCAGCCCAGAACGTAAAACCGGCTGATTTAGCAAGTTACATGGATGAGCTACTAGCGAATAACTCAATTAAAATGTTTGCCTTTGGTAACTACGACAAGGCTGATTTACAGTTAGCAGTCAATGAAATCAAAGATCTATTGCCCGCCAACAGAAGCGTCACCGAATACCGCACTGCACGCTTCTGGAAGCCGCAAGCTGACACTTCTTTAGTGTTACGTAAGGACTTATCTGTTGCAGACGTGGGAATTGTTGATGCACATATCAACGGCACACCGAGCTTCGCTACACAGGCAGCAGCGACCGTATTGCAAGGCCACTTCCGTACCGAGGCGTTTGATACCTTACGTACCGAAGAGCAGCTTGCCTATGCGGTAGGTACTTTTGCACCACAACTGGACCGCTACACCGGCTTTGGGCTTTATATTCAGACTCCGGTGAAAAATGTTGCCGATATGCAGGCGCGTTTTGAATCCTTCAAAAAGGAGTACTGGGAAACATTGCAGAACTTAAAGCCTGAGACGTTTGAACAGTTGAAATCAAGCACCTTAGTCACGCTTAACGAACCGCCGAAGAACCTGTCTGAAGAGTTACAGCCGGTGTTGAGCGATTGGTATTTACATCGTTATGACTTTGATACCAAGCAACAGCTAATTAATGCGGTTGAGCAAGTGACTCTGGAAGACGCGAAACAGTTCTACAAGGATACGGTATTAAACGAAGATAGTGCCCGGATCTCTGTACAACTACGCGGTGAGAAGTTCCAAGATGCTAGCTTTGCTGACCTTCCAAATCAGCAAGTGATTGAAGACTTAGCAGAGTTCCATCAAGAGATGCCTAAGCAATAGGCGATGATATGAAGAAAAGTAAAAGGCGCCGCTAGGCGCCTTTATTATAACTGCCGAATCAACTCGACAGTGGTTGGGAACAAGGTTCAACTATTTGTCAGCGCGGAGCTTTAGTGCACTCGGAAATCCGGTTGCCGCAACGCTGCTCGTCCGAAACTGCTCACGAACTTGAGATACGACGGTTTGAGCATCATTCGCTAACATCGCTTGGTTACTTAACATCAGGTCATACATCATGCGCTGCTGAGTCAGACGCACACTGCCACGAATGGTTTCATGATAACCCGTTTGTCCTGGTGTCACTGTGTAGTGTTGCATGACACTTGATGACGCAGGTGCCTGTTCTATATTCATTTCTGCACTTGCCATTACGTTCGCTGATACGACTAAGCCAGCGACTATCGAAATTAAACGTTTCATAATCTTGACTCCTAATCTTGAGGCTTACTTAATGAGTCGTACTCGCGTAAGCAAAGGTTGCATCACCGTGAAATTATTTTTGTTATGAGCTAACTATAGCGAGTTATCTATGTATTTGGGTTTCAAAAAGATGTCCATTTGTAAATGATTGGATCAAATCACGCAGATTAGCCTGGCTTTGATGAATTTTTTCGAACACAGCATCCAAACTGGTTATTTTTTCGTCTAATAGGTGATTGCCCTAATCTAGAGGAACTTATCATGGCTAACAGCAACCACTCGCAATGGGATTCACACCCCGATATTGGACCACAACCCGCCTGTACTGGAGCAGACTTGGATAACGAAACAGGCTTTTGGGAGCGGAGTCGACCTATCGACCCCTTTATCGAACAGAAAGAGTTAGACAGTATCGATGATCAACAGGAATAAAAAAAGGGAGTGCGTGCACTCCCTTTTTTAATGATGCCATCGTCAGATTAAACGACACCCTGCTCAATCATCGCATCAGCGACCTTTTTGAAGCCCGCGATATTGGCCCCCAAAACGAGGTTATTAGGTGAGCCAAATTGTTCAGCCGTGCGCTTACAGTCAGAGTAGATAGTTTTCATAATCTCTTGTAACTTACGATCCACCTCATCAAACGACCACTGCTGCATACTCGCATTCTGGGCCATTTCTAGCTGACTGGTTGCCACACCACCCGCATTCGCTGCTTTACCGGGACCATAACCGATTTTTTGTTCAACAAAGAAGTCGACCGCAGCTTGCGTCGATGGCATATTCGCTCCTTCAAGCACCGCTAAACAGCCATTTTCAGCGAGTGCTTGAGCATCCTGCTCAGTCAGTTCATTCTGCGTTGCACACGGAAACGCGATATCCCCCTCATAACGCCAGACACTATGCCCGTCTTCAGGGTAATCTTCACGAGCGATATATTCGGCGTCGTCGTGGGTGTCTAAATATGTTTTTAGGCGTTCATGGTTTTCTTCTTTAATCTGTTTAACTAGGTCTAAGTCAATACCTGATTTATGATAAACCATACCGTTTGAATCGCTGCATGTGACCGGTGTAGCACCGAGCTCGTAGAGCTTTTCCATCGCGTATATGGCGACATTACCGGATCCAGATACAAGGCACCGCTTGTCACTGAGCTTTTCGCCACGATCACCTAAAAGGCATTGAGCAAAGTAAACAGCCCCGTAGCCAGTGGCCTGTTTGCGTGCGTGCGAACCTCCCCAACGCAAACTTTTACCAGTCAGTACACCCTCGAATCGATTTTTTAGCCGCTTATACTGACCAAAGAGATAGCCAATCTCGCGGGTTCCCACACCAATATCGCCTGCCGGAACATCGGTGTGAGGACCAATGTGGCGATGCAACTCGGTCATAAACGATTGACAAAAACGCATGATCTCCGCGTCAGACTTGCCCTTGGGATCAAAGTTTGAGCCGCCTTTACCGCCCCCAATTGGGAGTCCAGTCAACGCGTTTTTAAATATCTGCTCGAAACCAAGAAACTTAATGATGCCAGCGTTCACTGATGGATGGAATCGCAACCCACCTTTATAAGGACCTAGGGCTGAATTGAATTCAATCCGATAGCCCTTATTCACATGAACCTGACCTTCATCATCTTGCCATGGCACGCGAAACATGATCTGTCTCTCGGGTTCTACGAGTCGCTCAATGATCGCCTGTTGACGATATTTGGGGTGCTCCTCCAACAACGGTTCGATAGACTCCAATACCTCTTCCACCGCTTGATAAAACTCATTTTGCGCCGGAGAGGTGCGTTTCAACATATCAATAGTTTCTTTTACGTAGCTCATGCGTTCCTTCTCGTTTCTAAAAGATACTTAATAAATAAACCTTCCATGGTGTTTTGGATCGTTTATTTGGCTTCAAACGCCGAATATTCATCCAAATAATCTTGTTGCCGCAAAATTTTCGACTCTGGATCGAGTACAATGTGTACGTCGTTAGACGGGAGTGTAATTGTCTTCGCCTCCTTCGATACGACAACGGTTCTTAGCTCACCACCGACGCGTATTTCGACGGGCATCGTAAAAGGAGCCTTTGCTGCCGATTTAAAGTGCAACGTAAGTTGGTCGCCGTCGCGTTCGGAGACTAACTCGGGTAGAGCCGCTTGATAAATATAATGCTCAAAAAACCATGTCATGTCTTTTCCCGTTTCGGCATTAACGGCATCGATGAAGTCTTGGGTATCGGCAAAATGTGGCTTGAAGTTACCTGGCTTGGGATCGTCCGTACCGTAGACAAGCTGTTGGGTTGCGTTAAAAAAGGCTTCATCGCCAATCAGGTAACGCAGCGTGTGCAAGACCCAAGCGCCTTTTTGATAAATATCGCTACCCGGTCCACGATCGGCTTTGTAGACGTCATCCTCGGACATTGGTTTATTTGAAACAATGGGATGCTCGTTACGAATCCCAATACGCTGGTCATACATCATTGTATGGTATAGGGCATCACCATGTAGATACTGGCCGTAGAGTGGTTGCATATAAGTACCAAATCCCTCATGTAGCCACATATGGTCCCAGTCCGTATTCGTGACTTGGTTGCCAAACCACTCATGCGCCAGCTCATGTTGTAGTAGCCAATCAAAGTCGTACTTCCCTGGTTTATAATCCTGCCCATAGGCATTAATGGTCTGGTGCTCCATCCCTAAATGAGGTGTTTGTACAACCCCCATTTTTTCAGCATAAAAGGGGTATGGCCCTATGACCCGTTCGTAAAATTCAAGTTGCTTAGGAAACTCCGCAAAGAGTTTTTGTGCTTTTTCCTTCTCGCCTCGCAAGTAATAGAATACAAGCGGGTATTCATGCCCGTAACGACTGTGATAGGTCGTCTCGAGCTTATCGTAAGGACCGATATTTAACGCGATGCCATAATTATTTTGTGACTGTTCGCTACGCCAATGATATTCGCTCCAATCATCGCCCTCAGTGGTTTCGATAAGTTGACCATTGCTTGCCGCGACGAGTCCCTTTGGCACACGAATGCGAATATCTGTTTGCTGCGGCTCAAACGTTGGGTGATCGAGGCAGGGCCAAATTAAATCACATCCCTCACCTTGCACTGCGGTCGCGATCCACGGTTGACCTGACTCAGTTTTAGACCACACATAGCCGCCATCCCAGGGCGCTCGTTCAGCCACATGAGGCTGGCCCTCATAATTGATAGTTACCTCGAACGGCTGGTTGACGGTGACACTATCAGGTAGGGTAAAACGGATCTCACCCTTTTCGTGACTAAAGTCACTCACCGGATGCCCTGCGGCGGTAATTGATGAGATACGATAGTTGTTGTCCAAGTCTAACAATAGCTGCTTCTGTTCAGCCGTTACGGTGAGTGTCAATGTCGTTGTGCCAATTACCGACTTTGTCTCAGGGTGAATATCAAAAAATAAGTCCGCCTGATCGAGTTCAATGTTTTTTTGTAAAGGCTTAAGCGCACCTCCAGTTTCAAGCGTTTGCGCTAGTGTTCGTTGCTCTTGAATTGGTGTGCTGCATCCTGACAATGCAGTAGCAGATAAGATCCCCAGCACGAGAGCCGAGTTTATAGCGTTAGAACCCATGTTTTCACCTCGTTTGTTTTTGTACTTATACACTAGCGCGTCTCCCACTTGGCATACAGTTCGTTAGTCGCTTCAAATACGGTGTTGATAGAAAGTTACATGACATTGATCAAAAATATATGTGCTCAGCGACATAATCTGTTACCTTGCAAATATACAAATATCAATAATAAAAATAACCTAATTAGAGAGAGCCGCTTTGTTAAAAGCATTACTCAAACATGCATCAACTTCCGTTGTTCATACGGCCGCGTTTACGTGCGTGTTGTTTGGAATGTTAGGCTTTGCAAACTATCTTTTTATCGAACCATCAAGCCGTATTAATTCTGCAAGTCTGTCATTAAGCGCCGCAGCGCTATGTATTGGCGTCGCACTTTACGGTCAGCAAGCTCATCGATACTGGCTTGCACGTATTGGCGGGATTGGGTTATTCGCCACTGGCCTCTACGCACTTAAAGCCACTGATCTACAATTGCCCCTATTCCTGCCCACCTGTTGTTTCATATTAGCGGCGGTCTACATCACCACGGGTAAGACTCAATTACATCGCATTATTTGGAAAGCCGTCGGTAGTATTTTTATCTTCATTGCGCTGATTAGCTTCGCTATTACTTGGCTCGATATTAATACCTACCCACTGATTCAAAACCCGATCGCATTTTCAGCAGCCACCATCATTGGCCTCATTGCCGGTTTAGGCATGCTATTTTATTGCTTTAATCAATCGCCCCCAAAGCAATCTATTCTTTCTCTAACAGGCTTAGTCTTAACCTTGAGTGCCACAATCGCAATTTGGTTCGCTCAATCGAATGCCGACATTAATGAAATACGCAGTCGCGGCGAAGTAAACCTGACTCAGTCAGCGGATGTGATTGGCCAAAGGCTCAGCTCTCAGTTCAGCGCGCTTCAGCGCCTCTATCGACGTTGGAGCGAATTACCAGCAGAATCTGTCGACCAAATTATCAATATTGATACAGAGGACTACACGCGCGATTTTTCATTGATTGAGTGGATGGGAGTCTACGATGATAGTCAACAGCTGATGTTTAGCCCTATCCCGATATCGGATATTGATAAAGAGATTTTAGAACAGCCTTCAATCAAGGCATGGCGCGCCAATAATGTGCATAATGAAAGCCGCGTTATTTCCGCCTATTCATTACAACAAGGCGTTCCACGATTAATTCTTAGTTACCCGATCACTAACCCAGACATCGAAGCCGATCAGTTAATCGCCAATTTAAATATCAAAGACCTCATGCGGATCGATCGCATACCTTATTTAGATATCTTCGACAGTTACGTCGAACTATCAGAAAGTTACCTATTACCGATAAGTAGTGATTCATTTGATGTTATTTCACTGTCCGAACTCACGGACATCCATGCCTACAAGGTATCGACCATGTCTTCGATTCTTGGGCAACCCATTAAGCTACACGCTGTTATTGCCGACGCTCATGTATTCTGGCAAGCGGCTCGCGTTAATCAAACCATACTCATCGCCGGAATCCTTCTTGCCTTTTTGTTGTTGGAGTCGATAGAGAGTAACCGCAAACTAACCGAACAACAGGGTCGCTTGATTCAAATGGCCAATTTTGACTCGGTGACTCAGCTAATGCGTCGCGATGTCTTAGAGACGAATATCAACCAGTGGCTATCGGTCAATCCAACTGACGCGCATATTTTGTTTATTGATTTAGATGGGTTTAAGCCCATTAATGATAGTTTAGGGCTTCATACAGGTAATGAGTTACTCAAGCGTATTGCGACACGCTTAGCAGAGGTCAGCCCTGCAACGGCGCAGTTATCAAGATTTAGTAGCGATGAGTTTATCGTCTTTCTACCCGGAGCCGATAAAACATCGTCGACGGAGGTGGCGCGTTCTTTGTTAACTGCCCTACGCGACAAGTTTGAAATCGATTATATCGATCTGTACCTCACTGCAAGTATCGGTATTGCGTCGCGTGAGTTTCAAGTGTCTTCTGCCGAAGCCTTTATTCAAAATGCTGACGTCGCGATGACTAAAGCGAAAGAGAGTGGGGGAAATACCTTCGCTTTCTTCACACAAGCGATGGGGCTGAAGTATCAGACAGATTTAACGCTACGTAATCAACTTCAAGTGGCGATTGAAAACCAACAACTGGAAGTCTTCTATCAACCATTCGTCGACCTCAAAAGCGAGCAGATAATCGGCGTTGAGGCGCTCGCTCGTTGGCGTGATAAACAAGGCAACTGGATACCTCCCGACGTTTTTATACCGCTAGCTGAGCATACTGGACAGATTATGCCGCTTTCCGATTTGATCCTAGAAATGTCAATTCGTGAGGTAGCTCAGTATGTTGCTCAGCCGAACTTTATATTGTCGATAAATTTGTCACCCAAACAGTTGCAAAATGGTCAGTTGGTCAGTCAAGTGACACAGTTGGCTCACAAGTACAAGATGCCGTTCAGTACGCTACAGTTTGAGTTGACAGAAACTATGCTAGTCGATGATGCAAAGGCTGCATTTAAACAACTCGCCGAGCTCAGAACACTCGGCTGCAAAATCGCTATTGATGACTTTGGCACCGGTTACTCATCGCTTTCTTATTTGAATGATTTACCCGCCGATATTATTAAAATTGACCGAAGCTTCACACGGCGAGTGCTTACCGATAGCTCATCGCACCCCATCACTGAGGCAGTGATTTCGATGGCGTTGGGTCTGAATAAGTCAATTACTGTTGAGGGAATTGAAAATGCCGAAGAAGCAGCTTACTTTGCTCGGCGTAGCTGCCAAGCGGCACAAGGTTTCTATTTCTACCGCCCTATGCCGCTCGAGCAACTCATAGAAGTGATTAATCCTGCGACTACTTAATGCGTTCGATTTTCATGCGTTTATTGACCTCTTTGCGTGACAGAAAATACGCATTAAACATGCCTCGCGTAATGGTATAGTTGCCCTCATCGTGCCAAGGAAAATAGTCTTCTGAGCCCTTTTGCTTCCAAACTTGACCGTTATCGAAAGTAAGTATCCATTTACCGTAAGCATCCTTGTCGCGACTTGTCAGTTTAACTGACATGCTTTCATCTTGTTTCAGCTTTTTATGCTCTAAACCAAAGTCAGCATTGTTGTCACGCTTCTGCTCGACTTTCTCTTTCATTTTGGCAGCAGGGACCGGCTTTTTATCTTGCTCATTCAATCGGTCGTAGCACATCAACCGCTCTTGGTCGTCCTGAATGAGCGCACAATCACGATATGATTGCTGCGCCATGGCCGCTGACGCTACAACGCCAGACACGAGTACTAACGAAATCGTCACAATATTAACTCTCATACCACCTCTTAATATTTAATGGTTAATGTATCGCCCTTTTGTACCAACTCCAGTTGTTTTAACGCACTCATGCCCAACAAGATCACATCATCTTCTAAGCCAGGCGTGATCGAGGCATCCACATTATCGAGTACAATATCGCCCAGAGTTAATGAGTTTAGGTGGGTTCTATAGGTAACAATACGTCCATTGGCGGTTGCAGAAATACCCTTTCGTCCTTTTACAAGGCCCAGTCTGTCAGCAATATGTTCTGGAATAGCCACTAAGGTAGCGCCGGTATCTAATAGAAACGTAACGGGTTGCTGGTTTATCTTGCCTGATACTACGTAGTGACCCATGCGGTTTTGCGTCAGTTCGACCACAGTTTGACCACTCAACCGCTGAGAAACAACGTCTTGGTTGGGATTAAATTGCTGTTCGAGCTTGTCTTGGAAGAACCAAAAAAGTAGCGCGAGGGCAAGTCCCCACGCTATAAAACTAAATGTTTTACCAAATCCTTGAGTGCTACTCATGCTTGACTCAATTCGCCGTATTTCGCTCTACCTTATCAGCTTCACGTTGTCTTGTCGCTAACGCTTCGGCCTGCTGCTCGGGTACAGTCCAGCCTGCGAGGTTATCTTTAATTAAGCTAACAAGTGCTGAGATATGCTCCTCTTCGGCATTGAGAGCGCTAATATATTCATAGCGTTCGCCCCCGTTCTCGATAAAGTACTCACGATTCTCTTCGCCTATCTCTTCAATAGTCTCCAAACAGTCGGATGAGAAACCCGGACACATCACTTGAACTGATTTGACTGACTGCTTCGGCAACGCCTTTAACGTCTCATCGGTGTATGGCTTTAACCATTCCTCACGACCAAAGCGCGATTGAAAAGTTGTCATATACTCTTGCTCACTGAGGCCAAGACGTTCAGCCACTAGGCGCGTGGTCTTATAGCACTCACAATGATAAGGGTCACCGTTTTTCAGGTAGCGCAAAGGTACGCCGTGATAAGAAAAAATCAGCTTATCGGCACGTCCGTGAGTTTCCCAATGGCGCTCTATCTTATTAACTAAAGCACTGATAAATGGGTCATAGTCGTGATAATGCGAAATGAAACGAAACTCGGGTAACCAACGTCGCTGAGTAAAGTCATTCGCTATTGCATCGAAGGTTGAGCCTACGGTCGATGCCGAATATTGAGGATAGAGTGGTAACACCAATAGTTTGCGTACGCCCGCACGCATCATTCTGTCCAGCGCATCTTGAATCGATGGTTTTCCGTAGCGCATCGCATAGTCCACTATCACATGTTCACCTAAATCCTGCGTCAGCGCGTGTTGCACCGCAGCGGCTTGGTCCTCTGTGTGATACAGCAAGGGCGAGCCCCGATCAGTCCATACGGTCTTATACGCCTCTGCAGAACGTTTAGGTCTGATATTCAGAATGATACCGTTAAGGATAATTTTCCAAAGCCAACGTGGAAACTCAACAACTCTGGGGTCAGACAGGAATTCTTTAAGGTAAGGCTTGAGCGCTGCTTTAGTCGGCGCATCGGGCGTACCTAAATTAGTGAGCAAAACACCGACTTTATCAGCTTGTTGATGCGAGAACGCGCTATTACCACGATAATTCATTGAGGAAACACCTTATTAACTTCATTCTGGGTTTAGTTTACGAAATTTTTCGACTTTACGATCCACTAAATTCCAATTTATGCAGTATAACGATACGATTAACTTAATCGAGTAAAAAGGATACCTAAAGTGAGTAACGAGCCTGCTTCAGCGCAGAAAATTGAACCGGATGATAAAAAAGCGAACAAGTGGTTCCAGAAACTCATTGACTCGCCTCATGCATTGGTGCTTTTATTTTTCTTCTCAGCGCTAGAAGCCACCATTATACCTATTCCTTTAGAACTCATATTAGTGCCATACATGCTTGTTGAGCGCCAGCGCATTTGGCTCATTGCTTCTGTCGCGCTAGCAGGTTGTCTAACAGGTGCGACCGCAGGCTATTTCGTGGGTCAAGCATTCATGGATACGGCAGGCGTTTGGGCAATAAACTATTTTGGTATTGAAGATTCTTTTGAACAATTTAAAAGCACACTCGAAGCTCAAGGTTTCTGGGCCGTATTTTTAGTCGGCGTAACACCCGTCCCCTTTCAAACAGCGATGTTAGCTGCCGGCGCTGTTGACTACTCCTTTGCTATGTTCATGCTGGCATCCGCGCTATCACGCGGTATTCGCTATTACGGACTGGCGTTACTCGCTCTCTGGTTAGGTCCTTATGCACAAAAATGGTGGCAAAAGCACGCTGTTAAGCTTGGTTGGGGGGTTGTACTTATAGCCGCAATGGTTATTATCGGCGTTCAACTCGTATAGGTACTCATTCATGTTTTTGCTGATTGTATTTGCGTTTATAGCTATTGGTATATCGTTTTTGTGCTCCATGCTTGAAGCGTCGTTGCTGTCGATTACACCAAGCTACATTGCTGGCCTCAAAGAACAGCGCCCCAAGCTGCACAAACAGCTATCTAAATTGAAACAGACGATTGATCGCCCGCTCGCTGCTATCTTGACCCTGAATACGATCGCGCATACGGCCGGTGCGGCGGGTGTGGGCGCCCAAGTTGGTGTTGTATTCGGAGATGGTTATCTCGGTGCCGCGAGTGCAGTCATGACTTTACTGATTTTGATTCTGTCAGAAATCATTCCGAAAACCATCGGTGCAAAATTTTGGCGTTCGCTCGCGCCTCTACTCCCGGGGATTTTGAACTTCTTAATCACTAGCCTTAAGCCATTTATCTGGCTATCGGATCAAATCACCAAACGTATTGGCGCCAACGAAGCGGATATCGATGTGCGCTCAGAAATCAAAGCGATGGCGACTATGGGACTTGAGCAAAATGCCCTCGATGAGGACGAGCGCCGAGTTATCTGGAACATTCTAGACCTACACGATATTCGCGTGAAACAAGTCATGACGCCGCGCACAGTATGCGAGACAGTGCGCCCAGATATGACCATTGGCGAGTTCTACAAGCACACTAAACAACTACCCTTTTCTCGATTTCCAGTCATCGATGCTGACGAGGAGCCGCATGGAATCTTGTTTCGCAGTGACGCGCTAGAAGCCGATCAGGAAACAACCCTTGCTGAGCTCACACGCCCAGTTGAAATTGTCACGGAAACGGTGAGTGTTGAAGCCTTAATGGCGCATCTGCTACAAGAACGCCAGCATATGTGTTTGGTCTACGATGAGCATGGAAGTTGGCTTGGGTTAATTACTTTAGAAGATATCATCGAGACCATTTTAGGTACGCCGATCATGGACGAAACCGATAATATCGCCAGCCTGCGTCGTTATGCTCGGCAGCGCTGGGATAAACGCTTAAAAAGCACTCCAAAGCAAGCGCAGAGCGAGTAAGGTAATGACCCATTTAAAGAGTTGGTCAAAGTGCTGGTTAGTCATTCTCTTTAACCAGCGAACCCCCATGTAGGTTCCTAAAAAACCGGCGGCTATCATACACATGATAAGTAACCACCACTGCTCAAAGACAAAACCTTGTGCGCCAAAGACAATTGCTTTCGGCGCATGTTGCATTGTCATAATAGCGGCAAATGTCGCCACAACCGTATGCCTATGATCAAAGCGTGCTTTTACGAAACTGGCGACCACGGGCCCTGAAGCACCAACAAACAGTGAAATAAAGCCACATAATGCCGCGCCAAGCGCTAAACCAACACGTCCCAAAATTAATTTAGGTAACTGCGGCCCCCAAGTTAAAAACAACAGGAACCCAGCAATACTCAACTGCAACCAATGTTGCGGTAATTGCAGCAATACGAGGCTACCCAGCAGCGTTCCGACCAATCCAAAGGGCACAAACCAAATGACGGTCCGCCAATCAATATGCCGCCACGTCAATGCTGAACGCCCTACATTCGATCCCATTTGCACAAAACCGTGTACCGGGATGATTGCATGCGCCGGCAATACCGAAGCTAGGACGGCAATAAGCACAGCGCCACCGCCAGCACCCGCGACAGCACTCAATAGTGATGTCAAAAACGAAAGACCCACCAATAAACTAAACCAGATATCCTGAACGCCCAACTCGCCCCCTACACACAACGCTCTAATTTGGTTATAATCCGCTCGATTTTAACGCCCCGGATTTGCGATCCGACCTGCTGAAAAAGGAAGTAAACATGTATATCTGTGCAGCCCTCTATAAGTTCGTTGAACTCAACGACTTTGAATCCCTCCGTGAACCACTCTACCAAGTGATGTTAGAGAATGATGTCAAAGGCACATTATTGCTCGCACGTGAGGGCATTAACGGTACTATCTGTGGCACCCGCCAAGGCATTGACAATGTACTAGCACACATCAACGCGGATGAACGCCTCGCTGGTATTGAGCATAAAGAGTCACCGAGCGATGAACAAGCGTTCTATCGCACTAAAGTGAAGCTTAAAAACGAGATTGTCACCATGGGTGTTGATTGGGTGGATCCAAAGAACACTGTGGGCACTTATGTCGAGCCCGAAAAGTGGAACGACCTCATCTCAGATCCCGAAGTGCTTTTAATTGATACACGTAATGAGTACGAATACGCCGTAGGCACGTTCAAAGGCTCGGTCAACCCCAAAACAGAAACCTTCCGTGAGTTCCCTGAATACGTCAAGGAGCACTTAGATCCGTCTAAACACAAAAAAGTAGCCATGTTTTGTACCGGCGGTATTCGTTGTGAAAAGTCGACGGCTTACTTGAAAGAGCAAGGATTTGATGAGGTCTATCATTTAAAGGGCGGCATCTTAAAATACCTAGAAATGGTGCCAGAGGAAACCAGCCTTTGGGATGGTGAATGCTTTGTTTTTGACCAGCGGGTAACGGTAAAACACGGTTTAGAGCAAGGTGCGTACGACCAGTGCTATGCTTGCCGCATGCCTATCACTGATGAAGAGAAGCAATCGGAACATTATGTGAAAGGGGTCAGTTGTCCACACTGCTACGACAAGACAACCGAAGAGCAAAAGGCGCGCTATGCCGAACGCGAACGCCAAATCCAACTTGCTAAACAGCGAGGCGAAGCGCACATTCGCGATGGTAAACGCGATGCCACACTACAAAACTGATCGGAATTGCGCTAGATTCGTATCAGTTCAACAGCATCGATTTACTGGAGAAAGGTAATGAAGCAATTAAAAGTGATTGGTTTAGATGAGAAAAAAGCTGAGCAATTAGCCGACAAACTCAACGAATTGTTGTCTAACTATCAGATTTTTTACATGAACGTTCGTGGCTTTCACTGGAATATTAAAGGTGAGCGCTTTTTTGAGCTACATGCCAAGTTCGAAGAAACTTACGACGATTTATTGTTGAAGATTGATGAAATTGCCGAGCGTATTTTGACATTAGGTCAACGCCCGATGCATGCCTATTCGACTTACATCAAGACCAGTGACATCGAAGAAGTCAAAGACGTTCATGATGGTCGCGCGTGTGTGGCTAACATCTTAGATAGCTATCAAACGACAATTCGCCTACAACGCGAAATTCAAGATCTGGCGAATGACGCAAATGATGAAGGCACCTCAGCACTGATGAGTGATTATATTCGCGAGCAAGAGAAAACTGCGTGGATGCTCACCTCATACCTAAACGACTAAAGTTACGAAGCTAGAAAATGAAAGCCCACCCTGCGGTGGGCTTTTTTGTGAGCGATTAAAAGCTGTACTTCGCTTTTACGTAGTAGTAGCCGCCGTTGATACCAAAAGGTAGTGTTTCCCAGCCATATTTAAAACCTGCTTGAGAGAACGGAACGCCTGCACTCCCCCATTCATCCGGATAAGTATCAAACAGGTTGTTTGCCCCCACGACCAGTTTAAAATCATCAGTCAGATCGTAACCGACCGACAAGTCAGTAAGCCACTTTCCATCCCATTTATGTTTGATACCGGTGAAAGCCTGACCTTCTACGGCGCCAAAGTAGTTAAATGCAAGATTAACGCTCCAACGATCACGCTCCCAGTCGGCCATAATCGATGCTTTCTCACTCGGTTGACCTTCTTCGATACGTAATACTTGAGTTTCGTTAAATATCTGCTCGGCAGGGATAAGTGATGAGACTGAGTTAACGCGTTCGACATCGGTATTAACAAAGCTCAACGCCGTAGTTAATACAAGATCGCCACTCAAAACTTCTGTCGGATATGACGCGATAATATCGACACCCTGCGTTTTGGTATCCACAGAGTTAGTGAAGAACTGCGCCGCGCCGAGATTGTTATTATCGAGTATAGTTGCGAACTCGGTACCAATATCTGCCGTTAGCGGCTCTGAGATAACGATGCGATCATCAATATTTATTTGATACAAATCGATGGTTAGGTCGAGTCCGTTTCGCCAACGTTTGATGATACCGATACTCGCGCTCTCAGATGTTTCTTCTTCGAGTCGGTTAATGCCAAATTGACGGGCAACTTCATCGTCATTCGACACAGTACCCGTTTGTACCAAAGTACCATTTACGATATTAGTAAGCACTTGTGAGTAATATATCTGTTGCACACCGGGCGCCCTAAAACCGGTCGCCAAAGTGCCACGGACCGAGAAATCATTGGTAATATCGTACCGCGTTGAGATTTTACCGGAGATGTTGTCACCGGCGATATCGTAATCTTCGTAACGCAACGCACCAGCAAGTAGCCAATCCGGTGTTACGTAGTACTCGGCATCAACGTATGCGCCGTAGCTATCACGTGAGGCATCTACTTCTTGTCCTGGACTAAAGCCAGGAAAGCCTTGGATACCGGCTTCTGCGGGCGCACCGGAAGGCGTTAGAATGGTTATTGAAGGGTCATTGCTACGACCATAAGCCCAAGACACCGGATCACCTGCATTGATCTCATAACCATCGGTTCTAAACTCAACGCCCAAAGCGAGATAGAGTAATTCGTTATTGACGTCGATGGTGCCATTAAAATCGAGGTTGAAGGTGGTTTGGTCAAACACTAATTCACCATCAAACGCCTCGGTCGGCGTGTCTGCGTAGATTCCACCGCCGGGTGCCGGCTCATAATACCAACTGACGTTTGCTGAGTAGGCAGAGTTAAAACCGAATTCATTTTTGCCATACACAATACTCGCGTCCCACAACCATGCATTGGGTAAGTCCCCCCGCAACCCAACCGCTATCGACTGATCATCCGCTTCGGTTTTAAGTTGTGGCAAAAAGCCATCTGGATAGATTGTCTCAATTGTACGAGGGTGTCCGCGACCACGGAAAAAGCCCGCTGAGCCACCATCGCGTGACGAAATACCACCAAAAGCATAGAGCTCGGTCGAGCCCGTCAATGTGTAGGCTGAGTTAAACTAAGCGTAATAGTTTTCTGAATCTGCATCCCCCACATGTAAACGTACAACAGGATCGCCATTACGATCCCACCAGTCACCGATTAATTGTCCACCGGTCGCTTCTAAGGTCGCTGGTGCAGCGCGATTAGTCATACCGCGGTCACGATATTCTAGAGTAAAATTAAAGTAGCCTTTATCGTTCGTAGTGCCCAAGTTGAGGCCAACTTGATTAACCTCACCATCACCTTCATAAGTTTGCCCGATTTCCGCACTCACGCTTCCACCGTCTCCTGATTTAAGCGTGATGTTGATAACACCTGCAATAGCATCCGATCCATATTGTGCGGCTGCACCATCCCGCAAGATTTCTACGCGCTCAACCGCAGTGATTGGAATCGCATTGATATCGTAGCCTGGTGAACCTTTGCCGATGGTTTCTTGAACGTTAACAAGCGCTTGTTGATGACGACGCTTACCATTGACGAGTACAAGTACTTGGTCAGGTCCTAGACCACGTAACGTCGCTGGTCGAATGATATCCGAGCCATCTGAAATGGTGGTGGAAGAAAAGTTAAACGAAGGCGCACTCATTTGAATAGCTTTACCGAGTTCAGAAGCGCCTGTCTCAGCCAGTTGCTCACTCGAGATAATGTCCACAGGTGACGCCGACTCGGTGGCCGTTCGCCCGTTTACTCGTGAACCCAAAGTAACAATACGCTCGATATTTTCAGGCACTTCTTCAGCTTGCTGTTGCTGTGCCAAAACCGGTGAGGCACCGCAAACGGCTGATACAGCAAGCGCGATGACACTCAATTTTATTGTTTTTCTTTCATGCTCGCTCTTCCTTCACCATTTTGTAATAGTTCATTTACAGTGTTTACTTATATTGGTGAAGAATATATATATGACATTTGACGTAACGTTGACGTCAAACTAAAAAATACATGCTATGGTAGTCATTGTAGTTAAATTATTTAATATATATAACAACAACTTAGGAAGATTCAGATGAACAAAATCGTAGGTCTTATTCTTTTAGTGGTCGGAGCAATTTTATTGTACTTTTCTTATGAGGCGTCTCAGTCGCTTGCTTCTGAAGCTTCACAAATGGTCACCAATGAGCCAACGGATAACACCATGTGGTATTTAACCGGTGGTGTGGTCGCCGTGATTATTGGGTTATACGCGGTATTTAAAGGAAAGTAAGTAAATTAGAGTATAAAGCAGTGTGTCTGGCTAACTGCCAGACACATTTTTAAGTGAAAGCGATGACAGTGTGGCAAGCACCCCAATGCCGACAAGTAGCCATAATACCGCCGCCACACCGTAAGAAGCATCGAGCCAACCAAGCAAGATACCAGCCAGTAGAATAACGCCCATCACCGTATTAGATACAGCAGTCAGTTGCGCGCGGTTATCTTGATTTGCCATGTCCACCAGATAGGTTTTACGCCCCACACGCGCGCCATGATGCGCCACTGCAGATAGGAACATTAAACCGCCCGCCGCCCAAATTGAACTTAACGCTTGTGGGAACCAATAATAAATCGCCAAGGCTACTAACATCACAAGCGTCGACATTACCGACGCCGCCGCCATCACATGATGGCTAGCCGAATCTGACCAACGTCCCCAAAACCGTCCGGCCAATAAGCCGGCTAAGCCACTAGCCAATAGTAAACTCCCTAGACTGGTATAGCCTGCATCGCCTTCGCGCTGAATAAGAACAACGATATATGGAATCGCAAAAGCCGCCGCAACTAATAAAGCTCGGGTAAGAACAAAGTGACCAAAAAGTGCATTACGCCACAGTAATGACAGTGACTTTAACGCTTCGCTGATAGCGTTACCGCCGCCCTCTGTTGCGCCAGCAACTTCGGGTATACCCGCGTAGGTGATTGCCGCACAGGTCCAAAGCAGCACGCCACCACCGAGCAATACAAGAAAGAGACTGCGTTGCCCCTCAACATCGGGAAACATCACAATAACTAACGCTGTCACTAAGGTCAGTAATCCCGCAGCCGAAGCGGCGACACCCGACAGTCGCCCACGCCGCGTTTTCGAGACGGTTTTGCCCGTCACGTCTTTATTGGCTACGGAACAGACCCCACGCGACAGTGAGAAAGTAATTAGAAACAAAATGACTGTCCAACCCAACGCGGTACCGTCCAAAGTCGCGACAGCCACAAGCATTAAAGCCAATGACACGGCTTGACCAACGCTACCGGCGACCCAAAACCACTTTCGTACAGGTTGCTCGCGTAATTTTTGCGCAACAAAGAGTTGTGGTAGTAACGCCAAAGATTCTCTTATGGGCACTAAGGCACTGATAAATACGGGTGGCGCGCCCAGTGCACTGAGCATCCAGGCTAAGACTAACCGTGCGCTCACCAGTGAATCGCCAAGTTTGGTCAGCATTAGAGAAATAAGCATCAATACGAATGAACGCGGTTGTTCATTGCATGCATTTTCGGGGATATCTTTACATACGCGTGCGTCTTCGTCTTCAGCAAGGTAGCCGTAGACACGATTCATCAATTGCTTATCAGCCATCACATTTCCCTAATCGTCAGCTAATTGATACCAAATGTCATTGACCCATTGCATCAATTGCAGCGCAGCTAGCACATCATCCCACTTTAAAGGTACCGGCGACTGCCGACGGTACTCATCAAAGCAGTCATGCTGTTCAGCCACTGAGCAGCGATTAATTAACATAGCACTGGCAAAATCAACGGCGGGGTTACCAAAACTGGCGTACTCCCAGTCCAACGCCACAGGTCGTTCTGTTAGTACGATATTATCGAAAGAAAGATCGAAATGGCAAAGACAAGATTGCGCTGCATCAATCGTTAACTGTTCTTGCAGCGCATGTATGCGTGCTAACTGTTGCTCAGAAGCGCACGCAAAATAGCCCTCAAGGCGTTGCCAGAAAGAAGGACCCTGGTAATCAACGCGCGTTTGATGCAGCGTAGCCATGAGACCAACCATGATAGTTAGTTTTTCGGTTCGCGGTAACTGACTTTGCGCTAGGGTAGGTCCTTCAACGAACGCTTGCAGCACCCAACGACTGTAATCGCTATCAATAATTTGAGGGGCCAAACCTTGCACCGCCAGAGCCCTTTGCAACTTCAGCTCATCCTCGCGATTAAGTAATAGACCCTCTGCCGCATTGAGCCACTTAAACAAGTAGCTTTCCTGAGCGCAGGTAATGCGCCAAACATCGTTCACTTGTCCAGTCGATATGCGTTCAACATGTTGAGGGGCCGGCAGTCTCATGTCGTCTGAACCGCAGGTCCATCATCCACTCGCCAGCGGTACATGGCATACACCACAAGTACCAGGTAGAGCACAAATAACATGGCTGTAGCGACGAATCCTTTACTTAAATAGAGATAAACATAGACCGAATCGATTACAAGCCAATACCACCAGGTTTCCATCGCCTTTTTGGTAACCAAGTAGGTCGCTAGTAGACTAAATGCGGTCGTAAAGGTATCGAGCCAAACCGCATCTGCATCGGTATAGTTTTGTAAAAGCACGGCGGTAACCACCGCAACCACTGATACCCAAACCCATTGCTTGAAATGCCACTTAAAGGAATAATGATGACCGCGTTGATTTTCCTCAATTGCAGTCCCCTGCTGTCGCCATTGCCACCAGCCATAACCTGCCATAATGACGTATATCACTTGCAGTAGCGATTCCATATACAGCTTTGCATCCCAAAAGATACTCGCATAAACACAACAGCTTACCGCCGCAGCGAGCCAGCACCCTTGCCTTTGATGCGCGGCAAGCACTAAGTAAGCAAGCGCCAGTAGCAAAGCGCCGAGCTCCCAAAAGGAGCTCAGCATAAGTTGATCCATTAACTCACTTAACATGGTCAGGGGTCAGGTCTTTATTGATAAACTTACAAACAAGAACCTGCGATGGCACCCGATCGTATAACCACTTGAGCTCCTTCGTCAGAGCGCCCATAACCACTTCAAGCTCACCAAATACTTGTGTGCTCATGGTGTTAGTGAGCACCGTTAAATCGGGATACTCATTCAGTCTATCGATAAACGCTTGAATCACCTCTATGTAATTATTTGCAAGCGGATAGAGCGAGAGTTCTGCAGAAAATGGCATACAACCTCCTTAAAATGTGTAACGTGCGGTAAGGCCAAATCGACGCGGCTCACCATATTGGACGTAGGTTTCCGTCACGTATTCATCGCGCGGGTCGTTACCGAAATAGAAGCCTCGAATTTCGTAGTCTTCATCGGTTAAGTTACGTCCCCAAAGGGTAAAACGCCACTGGTTCCAATCGTAATTAAGTTGCGCGTGCAGCAAGGCCATACTATCCGCTTGTTGATTGTGTGAGTTAGAGAAGTAAAAGCCATCTTTTAGATCGGTTTGAACGCTCCAGCTCAACGCATTCGTCAGTTGTCCCTCTAAGCCAATGTTGGCTTGGTAGTTAGGTGCGTGAGCTTGATCGCGTCCACTCATATCCCTGCCATCTTCGGTGACGAAGCCATCGATTTCCGTATCCAACCAGCCCAGTGATGCAAACGCACTGACGGAATCACTCAAACGGTATCTTAGCTCGGCTTCTAACCCATAGTTACTGCCTTGTGCAGCGTTCTCAATGTAACCCACGAACGACTGATTGCGATTTACCCAGCTCTTGAGCTGTACATCATCACGCCAGTTGTAAAACGTGGCCACCCGATAACTCCAATCGCTGCGCGTGGCCTTCATACCCACTTCCGCATTCCACAATATTTCAGGGGCAAAAGTCGCACGATCAAGTAAATAGGCTTCAAGTTCGTCAAGTTGTTGGTCTTTCGCGCGCCCTAACGCCTCACCATTAACGCCACCCGCTTTATAACCGCGTGCGAGCGTGGCATAAGCATAACTTTGCGGTGCATATTGATACCGTAAACTCAGATTTCCACCAACCATGGTATCGCTAGGCTCTGCAACCACTCCGTTACTATCAACATAGTCATTGTCGTAACGTTCGATACGCAAACCACCAATCCAGCTCCAGTTATCGTTGACTTGTTGGACAAGCTCGCCATAGATCGCTTGGTTTTGAGTTTCGTAACTACTGCCGAAAATACTTGGTGAACCGATGTCCCAATTATAGTAATCACGGGTCAGGTTCACGTCTTTACTGTAATAGTAAACACCGACCGTCCAGTCTGTTGGCAAGCCCCACAGGTTAATGGGTGCATCCGATGTAAAACGAACTTCAGCAGTTACATCGTCTCGCTCACGATAATACGCGTCAAAAGAAGAGTACTCCCAACCTGGAGCGATGCCGACATAAGTCCAGTCTTCATCAAATGCGTAGTCTTTGTCAGCGCTGAGCACGTTAACCGCGGTTTCAATCGTGAATTTTTCAAAGCCGCTGTAATCCAGCTGTAATCGCCCTGCCGTTGAATCCAAACGATCAAACCCAGGTTCATCAGATAAGGTGGTGCGGTCGTTCTCTAAACTAAAGGCATCGTAGCCATTATCAATATCCATTTTATGGATACGCGTTTTTAAAAGCCAATCTTGCCCGAGCTGGGTATCGATGCTTAAGCGCGCAGTAAATTCATCACGTTGCTCAGTATCATCGCGGTTTAGAAAGGTATTTTCGGTGTAGCCATCTTGGTCGAATTGCATGAGGGATAAGCGTGCATTGCCCAACGCGCCCAAGGAACCACCCACAGCACCGGCCAATGTGCTTTCAGAGTAGTTACCCACACCGATTAGCCACTCTCCACTCGTAACCTCGGTGGGCTGATTAGACTCGAGCAACACCATACCCGCCAGCCCGTTAACGCCAAAGCGCCCACTTTGTGGACCACGGTAGACTTCCACTTGTCCGACATCGAATAATGTCGCTGCAGAACCCAACCCAGAATAGTCGATGCCATCAATGACTAAGCCGACCGATGGATTAATTGCATCAACGAATTGCGAACGTTCGCCGATACCGCGGATCTGGATGAAACGTGCCGTACTGGAGCCACCCGAAAAATTGACGTTAGCAACCGAGTTCAACACGTCCTGCAAGTGACGTGATGCGCGTTGCTGCATTGAGTTTTCATCAACAATGGCAATGCTGCGAGTGGTCTGTGTGATGGTCTGCTTTTGAAAGTCACCGACCACCTCAATGGATTCATCAATAGTGGTTTCGTTGGTATCTTGTGCCCAAACAGAAGTGCTGCTCAGTACACTAACCAGAAGCGCAGATAGTTTAAATCTGTTGTTATGCATGGATCATTTCCCTTATTGACTGCAAAGAAACGACCCGGTTGGATCAGTCAGAGACTGATACTGAAGGAGGTTATTCACTCATTGTATGCGAGACTTTACCATCCCTACGCCAGTATTAACCGGATCAGGTAAAAAGGGTTCGCTTTCGCATCTCAGCCTAAAAAGGCACCCCTTGGTACTCGGGCGCTAGTATAACGCCTTGTTTAAAATTGGCAAACCTAGATGAATGCCAATGCGTCACCGTGCATATTTTCCATTGGCACATCACGTGCCGTAAAATCATCACGAATGACACGGACCATTTCAAAACGTCCAGCCATATAGATCTGGCATTCGGACAAATTCGGTTGCTGAGCCATGACTTCGTGGTGGACTAAACCAACGCCATAATCCCAACCCTGCGGCGCCTCTTCGACCACAGGATGGTAAGTAAATAATGGATGTTGAGTTGCTAATGCCTGCAGCTCCTCATGCAAATAAAGGTCATCCGCCGACTTTGCGCCCCAATAGAAATAAACAGGTTTATCTAAGCCATCTGTCAGCAATTTTTGCAAAATAGAATATGTGTAAGAGAAGCCCGTACCTCCGGCAATCAACACCGTATCGCCAGTACGATCGGACTTAAATACAGCCTCCCCCGCCGGGGCTTCAATCGTGAGTTCGCCTTTATCTTTTATAACATCTAATACTTCTGTCGCGTAGCTGTTATCCGGTGGCGCGCCAATATGAAGTAACCATTCTTTATGCGCAGTCGGTGCCGACGCAATGCTAAACGGGCGCTTATCTCGCTCGCCCATCACCACCATTAAGTACTGACCCGCTTCAAATTTCGTCGCCTCAGGTAAGGTCACACTGACTTCCCAGACGTGCTCTGCTAACTGACGGCTCACATGCGCTTTACAGTGCATCACTTGCGACATTTACTTCTCCAAAATATTTAGTTCATCCCACAGCGAATCAACGCGCTGCTTGACTGCTTCGCTCATCACGATGGGTTCACCCCACTCACGATTAGTCTCGCCAGGCCACTTATTCGTGGCATCGAGACCCATTTTTGAGCCTAGACCCGAAACCGGTGAAGCAAAGTCTAAATAGTCGATTGGCGTATGCTCAACCATCGTCGTATCTCGCGCTGGATCCATACGCGTTGTCATCGCCCAAATCACGTCTTTCCAATCGCGCGCGTTGACATCATCGTCACACACGATGACAAACTTGGTATACATAAATTGTCGTAAAAAAGACCAAACCCCCATCATCACACGCTTTGCATGACCGGGGTATTGCTTCTTCATGGTCACAACAGCCAATCGATACGAGCAACCTTCGGGCGGTAAATAAAAGTCGACTATTTCTGGGAATTGCTTTTGTAAAAGCGGAATAAACACTTCGTTCAATGCAACACCCAATACGGCAGGTTCATCCGGCGGACGCCCAGTATAGGTGCTGTGGTAGATAGGGTCTTTACGATGTGTAATATGAGTCACTGTAAATACAGGGAACTCATCCACCTCGTTGTAATAACCTGTATGGTCGCCGTAAGGTCCTTCCGGCGCCATTTCTCCCGGCTCAATATAGCCTTCTAAGATCATCTCAGCGTGAGCCGGCACTTGTAAGTCGTTGCTTACACTCTGAGTCACTTGCGTACGACTATCGCGTAACAAGCCAGCAAAAGCATACTCCGATAAACTGTCTGGAACCGGCGTGACCGCCCCCAAAATTGTTGCAGGATCAGCGCCCAAAGCGACCGACACAGGAAACCGTTCACCCGGATTTTGCTGACACCACTCTTGAAAGTCTAAGGCACCGCCACGGTGCGACAACCAACGCATGATGAGCTTATTTTTGCCAAGTACCTGTTGGCGGTAAATACCCAAGTTCTGACGCTCTTTGTGCGGACCTCGGGTAATCGTTAAACCCCACGTAATTAAAGGTGCGGCATCACCTGGCCAACAATATTGAATAGGCAACTGGGTCAAGTCAACGTCATCACCCTCTACAACCACTTCTTGGCACGGCGCCTTTTTAATCGACTTAGGTGCCATGCTTAGCACTTTTTTGTACGTGGGTAATAGATTAAGCGCGTCTTTGAAACCTTTAGGAGGTTCAGGCTCTTTCAAAAAAGCCAGTAGCTTACCGACATCACGCAGTGCAGTGACCGATGTTTGTCCCATACCCATAGCGACACGGTCGGGAGTACCAAACAAATTGGCGAGCACAGGAATCGAGTGACCTTTCACATTCTCAAATAACAATGCCGGCCCGCCCGCTTTTAGCGTGCGGTCGGCAATTTCTGTCATTTCTAAGTATGGATCGATCTCGTGTTGAATGCGCTTGAGTTCACCTTTCGCCTCAAGCTGCTGAATAAAATCACGCAGATCTTGATATTTCATAGGTTAACTATTGCGTTGACGCTTCATTGACTCAAAGAACTCGTCGTTGGTTTTGGTCATTTGCAGACGATCGATTAAGAACTCCATGGCCTCAACTTCACCCATCGGGTTCATGATCTTACGTAGGATCCACATCTTCTGTAGTTCGTCTTGAGATGTAAGTAGTTCCTCACGACGAGTACCAGAGCGGTTAAAGTCAATCGCTGGGAATACACGGCGCTCTGCAAGCTTACGGTTTAAGTGCAGCTCCATGTTACCGGTACCTTTAAACTCTTCGTAGATGACTTCATCCATCTTCGAGCCAGTATCAATCAGTGCCGTCGCAATAATGGTTAAGCTACCACCTTCCTCGACATTACGCGCAGCGCCAAAGAAGCGCTTCGGCTTATGTAACGCATTGGCATCAACACCACCGGTCAGTACTTTACCTGAACTAGGAATCACGGTGTTATAAGCACGCGCTAAACGCGTGATTGAGTCGAGCAAGATAACCACATCTTTTTTGTGTTCAACTAGACGCTTAGCCTTCTCAATCACCATCTCCGCAACCTGGACGTGACGGTTTGCCGGTTCATCAAACGTCGACGCAACCACTTCGCCTTTAACCAAGCGATGCATTTCGGTCACTTCTTCTGGACGTTCATCAATCAACAATACGATGAGTTCAGCTTCAGGGTGATTGGCTGCTAACGACGTTGCAATGTTTTGCAGCAACATGGTTTTACCCGCCTTAGGCGGCGCAACGATAAGACCACGCTGACCTTTACCGATAGGAGCCGATAAATCGAGCACACGTGCAGTGATGTCTTCAGTACTGCCGTTACCACGTTCAAGGTGGAAGCGCTCATTCGCATGCAGAGGCGTTAGGTTTTCGAATAGGATCTTATTACGTGAGTTCTCTGGTTTATCAAAGTTTACTTCACGAATTTTTAGTAGAGCAAAGTAGCGTTCGCTGTCTTTCGGAGGGCGAATCTTACCGCCAATCGTATCACCGGTACGCAAGTTAAAGCGTCGGATCTGACTCGGCGAGACATAAATGTCATCGGGTCCCGCGAGATATGAAGAATCGGCTGAGCGTAAAAAGCCAAAGCCATCTTGCAATATTTCTAGGACACCACCGCCGTATATATCCTCACCACTTTTGGCGTGCGCCTTTAAAATCGCGAAGATAATGTCTTGTTTACGCAGACGAGCCATGTTTTCAAGGCCCATGCTATCGGCTAGTTCTACTAATTCATTTACAGGTTTATTTTTAAGTTCAGTCAGATTCATAGGGGGGTTTCGAATTATCGATTCATCACAAAGTCGGTAAGGACTCGCTTAGGTTATAAGTTAGGGTTACATTAAAATTTGAAATTTGGATTCCGAGCGGTTGGAAATCGAGTCAAGAAAGACTTATTTTGCGTGCAATGACTAGCGCACATTGCCTCGATGCTCAGTTAATGAGCAAAACCTAACACCAAACTTCGGATTCGTCCAGTTTTTAGGCCATAAAAATTAAAAAACGGCGTCATGGACGCCGTTTTTTACGATCAATTAGATGTGTTGATCAAGAAACTCAGTTAACTGAGCTCGAGACAACGCACCTACTTTGGTTGCAACCACTTCACCATTTTTAAATAATAGCAAGGTAGGAATACCACGAATACCGTACTTCGGTGGCGTCTGATCGTTATGGTCTACGTTCAGCTTGCCGATGATCAAGCGACCTTCGTAGTCTTTCGAAATATCGTCCAAAATAGGCGCAATCATTTTACAAGGACCGCACCATTCTGCCCAAAAGTCTACTAAAACAGGTTTATCAGAATTGATGACATCTGCTTCAAAGCTGTCATCGCTAAGCTGAACAATTACTTCACTCATGTTAATCTCCGCTACTCTTTTCGCGACTAATGTGTGTATGATGATATTATTTCTGTTTTTGATTACAAGCGCAAACTGATATGCTTATAACCTATGAATAAAACACATTTAACTGAAACTCGATTCGAAACGCTGGGTTTGCATGACAAAATCCAACAGGCTCTCACGTCTGCAGGATTTGAAAATTGCACGCCTATTCAAGCACTTAGCCTACCAGTGGCGCTCTCTAATCAGGATGTAGCAGGCCAAGCCCAAACAGGTACCGGCAAAACCTTGGCATTTTTGTTAGCAACTTTCAACCGATTAATGCAATCGCAAAAATCGTCTGAGGCGGGTCCCCGCGCTATCATTATGGCACCGACGCGTGAACTTGCGATACAAATTGCCAATGATGCGAAAATTCTTACACAAACATGCGAGCTGAAAACGGCCGTTATTTATGGTGGTGAGGGTTATGAGGCGCAGCAGCAGCAATTAGCAGATAAGCCCGACATCATCATTGGCACAACGGGTCGGATTATTGACTTCTATAAGCAAAGCTTATTCCCTCTCGATAACATCGAGGTAGTCGTACTTGATGAAGCCGATAGGATGTTCGACTTAGGCTTTATCAACGACATTCGTTATTTGCTTAAAGCAATGCCTGACCCTAGTGAGCGACTCAATTTGTTGTTCTCAGCGACTTTATCTTATCGCGTACAGGAACTGGCGTATGAGCATATGAATGCGCCTACCAAAGTCGAGGTGGAGCCTCAACAGAAAACCGGCGTACGTATTTCGGAGGAGCTATTTTATCCGTCTAAGTACGATAAGATGCCGCTGTTGCTGACATTGATTGAGGAAGACTGGCCTGATCGCGCTATCGTATTTGCCAACACCAAGCATGGTTGCGACAAAGTTTATCAATGGCTCGACATTAACGGTCATCGGGTGGGCCTGTTAACGGGCGATGTACCACAAAAGAAACGCCTGAAAATTTTGGATGACTTTGCCGAGGGGCACCTCGATATTTTAGTGGCAACGGACGTCGCAGCGCGCGGACTCCACATCCCAGAAGTTACGCACGTTTATAATTTCGACTTACCAGACGACTGCGAAGACTATGTACACCGTATCGGTCGAACAGGTCGTGCGGGAGCGAGTGGCGCAACTGTTAGTCTTGCATGCGAAGAGTATGTATATAACTTGCCTGCGATTGAAGACTATATTGGTCATACGATCCCGGTTACGAAATACGACGAGACCGCGATTCTGACGGATTTAAAACGTCCTCGAAATCAAAATCGTCGTCGCCGTGGACCACATCCTAATAACCGTAATCGTAACCGTAACCGTAATAACAAGCATCGAGGCCCTAAGAACTAACATGACCTCAAATAACCGCCGCATTGCTGCCATTGATTTAGGTTCCAACAGTTTTCACTTACTCTTGGCTGAAATGGTAACGCGCGGCGGTATTGATTCTCCTCGTATCATCAAACGCGTAAAGCAAAAAGTGCGTTTAGCCGATGGCTTTGATGCCTCTCGAAACATCAGCCAACAAGGTATAGATCGAGCTAAGGCGTGCTTGAATCTGTTTCATGATGAGATCGTTCAGTTCGGTGCGAGCACTGTTAAAGCCGTCGCAACAGCGGCGATGCGCCAAGCGAATAACCAATCGGATGTCCTGCTCGCGCTCGAAACTGCGTTGAAATTTCCTATCGAGATAATTAGTGGGTTACGCGAGGCAGAACTGATATACGCAGGTGTGACCTCAACAGCACGCAGTCGCGGTGACACGTTGGTCATTGATATTGGCGGTGCGAGTACGGAAATCATTGCGGGCCACGATAAAACCCCCCAGCTATTGCACAGCTTTGATATGGGTTGTGTCGTATTTCAAAATAATTATTTTCCTGAAGGTATTATCACTCGGAGTCGTATCGAGTCCGCGCAAGCACAAGTGCGTAATCAACTCAGTCACTACCAACACGCATTTAAGCGCCTTGGTTGGAAACGCGTCATTGGCGCATCGGGCACCTTCAGAGCGGTGTACGAAATCGCTCAGGCGAATCAACAAGATACGATCGACAGCGACTATCTAACCTCTTTGGTTTCAAAATGTATTCAATCAGGCGCAGTAAAAAATCTAGCATTATTGGGTCTACGTGAGGATCGTAAACCCATTTTCTTAGGTGGTCTGGTGATTTTGGCCACCCTCGTCGAACAATTGGGGATAAACGCCATTGAGATCACCAATGGCGCTTTACGTGAAGGCTTACTCGCTGAAATATCTCAGCCCAATGAGCAATTAGCGCTACGCTAACTCGCGCGCAATCTGTTTCGCAAAATAGGTGAGAATCCCGTCTGCGCCAGCACGCTTAAATGCGAGCAAACTTTCCTGCACGACATCGTTCGCTAGCCAACCGTTCTCAATTGCTGCCTGAAGCATCGCGTATTCACCACTCACTTGATAAGCAAACGTCGGCACTTTAAATTGATCTTTGACTTCGCGGACAATATCTAAGTACGGCATACCGGGCTTGACCATCACCATATCGGCACCTTCTTCGATATCCAGCGCAATCTCATGCAACGCTTCGAGACGGTTAGCCGGGTCCATTTGATAGGTTTTCTTGTCGCCGCCTTTAAGGTTACCTGCTGACCCCACTGCATCCCTGAAAGGTCCATAAAATGCACTGGCGTATTTCGCTGAATAAGCCATGATTTGTGTGTTCGAGAACCCCTCATGTTCTAGCGCGTCGCGGATGGCACCAATTCGTCCATCCATCATGTCTGAGGGCGCGACCATGTCAGCGCCTGCCCGTGCATGGGACAACGCTTGTTTAACCAATACATCAGTGGTTATATCATTCAATACGTAACCCGACTCGTCGATAATGCCATCTTGCCCGTGGATGGTAAACGGATCGAGAGCGACATCGGTCATTACACCTAACTGCGGGAATTTGGCTTTAATTGCACGCACTGCACGTTGGGCAAGACCATCGTCATCATATGCAGCTTCAGCCATTTCTGACTTTACTGACGCGGGCGTAACGGGAAATAACGCCACCAGCGGAACCCCAAGCTCTACCAATTCAGCGCATTCATCGAGCAACAAGTCAATGGACTTACGTTCCACACCGGGCATCGAGGGAACTACTTCGCGTTGCTGCTCTCCCTCTAAAACAAACACGGGATAAATTAAGTCATTTACCGTGAGCGAGTTCTCTGCGACCAACCGGCGTCTAAAATCAGATACGCGATTGCGGCGCATACGCGTGCGTGGAAAATTGCCATTCGTCGACATGACGGTTACTCCTCAATGGACGTTGTTACAACTTGATCGCGGCCCTCGCGCTTGGCTTTGTATAGCGCCGAGTCTGCCGCAGTAAATAAATCATGCACACTATGATCGCGCGTATTATCTATCGCTGCAACTCCAGCGCTGATAGTAATTGAGTGCTCGCCGTCACGTGTCGAGAACACACATTGCCTAATATGCTTAACCAACCGCTCAGCGAACACCAAACCGTTCTGAGGGTCTGTTTCCGCCAAAATAAAAGCAAATTCTTCACCACCGTAACGGCAGACTGCATCGGTAGGACGACGTGCTTGCTTACGTAGTTCCGTACTCACAGCCTGCAAGATATCGTCGCCGACGCCATGACCATAGGTATCATTCACTGCCTTAAATTTATCAATATCGATCATCAATAAGCACATCGGCTTTTGATTACGGCGGCTACGACGATACTCTCGCTCAATTTGCTGAGTAAAATAACGACGATTATGTAAACCTGTCAAAGGGTCTTCTAAGTTACGTTGCTCTAACTCATTATTCGCTTCTTGTAGCTCTCGTAACGTGATTTCTAACTCAAATGTTCGCTCCTCTACACGTGTTTCAAGCTCCTCATTGTAACGCTGTTGTGCAATCAAACGTTCCCGCCGTTGCTCGTTATAACGCACCGCCAAAACCCACGAGAGCAACAAAATTTCTAAACCAGAGCCCAGCATGATAGCGTGACGCTGGATAAACATACTGTCGATAATGCCAAGGTAGCCCAACGAGTTGACCATCACGGAGAGAAGTAATGCGCCCCATGCAATGGTGAACATGCGCGCGTAAATTAGACCTTTTTTCCATAAGTAGACGCCAATAATCAATAAATAAAGGCAGCCGGGTACGGCTAATGCGAGTAGCGCATGGATACCGACTTTATAGCTACTGAAAGCACCAACAGCCAGACTAACCAAAGCCAAACCCGCCATGATAAAAAGACCACGCGCTAACGTTCGTCGATAGTTCTTAAGTCGTAATAATTGATAGGCAAATAACGCAGCCGTTAACAGCGTCAAACTCCCAAATATCGGTATACCTTTGTCTTGCAGGTACAGCCAGTTGGGCCATAAATACCGGAAACCAAGTCCATCAAGACTCAGCATTAAACCACCGAAGAAGATCGTATATAAAGAATAGATGCCAAATTCAGGTTCACGTGAAGCGATGAACCCAAATAAGTTATACACGGTCATACAAAAAAGCACGCCAAAATAGAGACCCTCTACAAGCCGTCGCTGTAGCTTGGCATCAAAAAAGTCGGCTTCCGACATCAACGAAACAGGAACACGCATTGAACTTGATGTCACAACTTCGATGAAAACCTCGCCGGTTTGATTCGCCGGTACTGGAATCGCGAAATCAGAAATTAATACCGCTCGTTGAAAAAACGGTTGCTTATCACCTAGGTTGTATTCAATTAAACCGTCATTGGAAAACCAGTGGATGTGAATTGAATCGAGTAATGGATACGCCATGTATAGCACGCGATCATAATCGACGTCGCTAATGTTAAAGGTTAACCAGTAGTGATCATCGGTATAGCCGAATGAGCCGCGTGATCCATTGAGCACATGCCAATTTTCATCTGAGCGCGCCTTCACCGCTTCGATACTTAACGATTCCGGCGTACTAAAGTACTCAATATTTAAGGCTTCTGAGCTCCGACGTTGGTCCATAGTGAGCGATGAAAACACAAACCACAAAACAGTTGCGGCAATCACCACCAAAAATAAAACGATCGAGGACCATCGCGTCATATTCAACTCGAATAGTTGTCAAGTGCGAACAAACGTAAGGCGTTAGCGGTCGTCAATTGTGCAACCTCTGTTACGCTCATACACCAGCTTTCAGCCAGTGCCTCGCCGACGTAGGGCAGATAAGCGGGTTCATTATCTCGCGGTCGCGGGCGAATATTTCGCGGCAGTAGAAAAGGTGCATCGGTCTCAAGAACCGTTCGTTGTTTTGGCAACGCAGGCAATACTGACAATAATTCTTGATTTCTGCGTTCATCACACAGCCAGCCCGTTAGACCAAAGCAATGTCCACGTTCGTTATAGGCATCTAAGGCCTTATGCCCGCCTGTAAAGCAATGAGTCAGTCGTGGCAACTTGGGCTTCGCGTAACGGTCGAGTAGACTAATTTGTTCTTCCAGTGCATCACGCTCATGGAGATAAAGTGGCAAAGATAACTCATTGGCCACCTCGATCTGTTGAATAAATACACGCTTTTGATTTGCTGAGCTTGCGAAGTTGCGATTAAAATCCAAGCCACATTCGCCAATGGCTTTAACAAATGGAGATTGGGCTAATTCAAAGAGTTGAGACTGAAGGTCTGTTGGCGCGTTATCAGCTTCATGCGGGTGAACACCCACGGTCGTATACAATGAGTCAGGAAAGCGTTCACACAGCTCGATCGCTGCATGCGCTTCAGCAATATCGGTTGCAATAACAAGTTGATGACTCACGCCGGCCGCACGTGCTCGCGTAATAACGGACTCAAGTTGGCGATGAAGCCGAGTATGTGTCAGATTTACGCCCGCATCGAACCATTCCATAAAGCCCACTTTAATTTAATTATCGTTCAATTTGGGTTTATACCAGCTTCCAATAATAAGACCAAGCTCAAACAATAGCCACATTGGTATCGCCATTAGCGTTTGTGAGATAACGTCTGGGGGTGTCAACAACATACCGATAGTGAAGGCCGCGACAATAACGTATGGCCTTTTTTTACGTAAACTAGCCGGTGACGCGACGCCCGACAAAATAAGTAAAAAGATAGCGACAGGAGTCTCAAATGCGATACCGAAAGCGACAAAAATCGCCAAAACGAAATCGAGATAGTTGGAAATATCTGTAGCAACCTGAATGTCATCGGGTGCCGCTGCCATAAAGAAGCTCATGGCGAGCGGCAACACAACGAAGTACGCAAACGCGACCCCCAGATAGAACAGCAAGGTGCTACTGGCTAAGAGCGGCACAACAAAGCGCTTTTCTTTTTTGTATAAACCCGGCGCAATAAAAGCCCATATTTGCCATAAAATGACAGGGATAGCTAAAGCAAAGGCAACCACAAAGGTCAGCTTGAAAGGCGTGAAAAAGGGTGCTGCTACATTCGTTGCTATCATTTGCGACCCTTCCGGCAAATAGCGGATAAGCGGGTCAGCAAGAAGGCGATAAAGATCCTTCGCGAAATACGCCAATCCAGCAAATACAACAACGACCGCGATGACAGCTCTGAGCAAGCGTTTACGAAGCTCGATAAGGTGACTAAGGAGAGGCGAATCAGTCATGCTTTTTAGGCTCAGTATCAGATTCTTTTGCCGCTTGGTAGGGGCGCTGAACGTCAGCTGCGGCATTTTGTAACTCAACGATTGAACGCTGTAACTCAGGACTTAATTCGTGAAAATCTTTGCCTTCTTGCTCGAACTTACGTAAATGCTCGTGTAGCTCTTTAACTCTGAGTTCATGATCAAGCTCATTTTGTACGTTTTGAGAGAACGACTTTACTTTCGCTATACCTCGCTGAACGCCACGCAAAGCAGACGGCAAGCGCTCGGGCCCTAGCACTAATAGACCGACCACGATAATGACCAGCAACTCCCAAAATCCAATATCGAACATAAAAAATTAGGCGTTCTTATCTTTCTCGGATTCGCTGGTTGTGCTTTCCGTTTGTTGGTTTTGCTTCAGGTTTTTGGTTGGCTCACCGTCTTCGTTAGCGTCGTCATCCTTTTTAGGTTCGTCACTCACTGACTTTTTAAAGCCGCGTACAGCACTGCCAACGTCTGAACCGAGGTTTCGTAGGCGCTTACTACCAAAAAGTAGCACGATAATGAGTAATAAAATCAGTAATTGCCAAGGACCTGGACTCATAATTCACCTATTCCTTTATCTTAATTTGAGGGCGCGCGCGCCACGCTTTTAATCCAACCATTACGGTAAGTATACCAGAACCCAGCGCCCACGCAGCAGTGCCCTGGCTAATTAACCATACCGAGCTGACAACTCCGCTTGCCGTCAAAATAGTCCAAAACTGACTAGTGGCCGCTTGCTGTTGCGTCATCAACTGCTCTATGCGGTGCCGCTCTAGCTGCGCTTGAATACGTTGTTGCGAACGCAGTCCATCGTACAATAGATTCGGGAGCTCTGGCAGCTTTTCGGCCCAATAAGGTGCGTTTTCCTTCACTGAACGCACCACCGCTCGCCATCCTAGTTGCTCATTCATCCAACGCTCTAAAAACGGTTTAGCGGTCTTCCATAAATCCAATTCAGGATACAACTGGCGACCTAACCCCTCGATATACAGTAAGGTCTTTTGTAAAAGTACCAACTGCGGTTGTACTTCCATCTGAAACCGACGGGCGGTATTAAAAAGATTGACTAGCACATGCCCGAATGAGATCTCAGCGAGGGGCTTCTCGAATATCGGCTCGCACACCGTTCGGATAGCTGATTCAAATTCTTCGATATTTGTTTCTCGTGGCACCCACCCCGAATCCACATGAAGCTCAGCCACTTTACGGTAATCGCGATTAAAAAAGGCGAGGAAGTTTTCAGCTAAGTAACGTTTATCTTCACGATTGAGGGTGCCGACGATACCAAAATCAATACCGATGTACCGAGGGTACGTCGGGTCATCCTTGGCGACAAAAATATTGCCTGGATGCATATCCGCGTGAAAGAAGCTATCGCGAAACACTTGTGTGAAGAACACTTCGACTCCACGCTCCGCTAACTTTTTCATATCCACGCCACGTGCCTTCAACATATCGACTTCGCTGACAGGGATCCCGTCGATACGCTCCATTACCATCACGTTTTTACGACTTAAATCGCTGTAAACCGTGGGGATATAAAGTAACTCAGAGTCCTCAAAGTTGCGCTTTAACTGAATAGCGTTGGCGGCTTCACGCAACAAATCTAATTCATCCAATAACGTCTTACGATATTCTCGTACCACTTCTTTCGGTTTTAATCGACGTCCATCGGGCAAATGCCGCGCTAATACGGCAGCAAGCGATTCCATCAGCTCTAAGTCAGCATTAATCGTCTCACGTATGTCTGGACGAATCACCTTAATGACGATGTCTTTAAGCTCGCCATCTTTTTGTTTTAGCTTGGCTGTATGTACTTGAGCGATCGATGCAGAGGCTAATGGCTTAACAGCGAAGTCTTGAAACAACTCACCGATATGCTCAATATCTAACGACTTTTCAATGATGCGTTGTGCTGCATGACCATCGAATGGCGCCACGCGATCTTGCAAATAGGCCAGTTCCAATGCGATGTCTGGGGGCAGTAAGTCACGCCGCGTCGACAACATTTGGCCGAACTTGACCCAGACAGGACCCAGCGACTCCAGCGCTAAACGCAAACGCTCTCCAGCGGGCTTTTCTTTATGCTTATTAGGCCACCAAAACATCATATGGCGCCCAAAACGCAGATACCACGGTAGCCAACGTGCCGGAATCAAGTCATCCAAACCATAATTTAAAAAGGTTTTTGCAATGCGATATATACGTTTACTGCGCATGCTGGGTCTCTACTTTAATTTTCGCTGAAGTCGCTCAATTTGCGCACGCAAAGCCTGCACATCGTCTTTAAATAACTCGAATTCCAAACGGTTAGGAAGCACTTGCTTTTCTTCTGTGAGTACACCTTTTAGCCAACGTTGACGCATTTCACTTTGTTGCTGAAAGCGCTCGCGACTCTGTTTAAACAAGGTACTGATACGGTGCGCCATACCGTCACCGAGTTTTTCGGCTAGTTTGGCTTCCCAATCAATATCCAGCGCTTTAACCAAATTCACCAATTGCTGCGCTAGCATGGGGTCGCCATCAATATCCAGTTTATCGGCTTTAATAAGGCGCGTAAGATTAGCCGTATCGCTTAACTCTGGTAACACGCCAAGTTCCGTTTTTACATGGCAATCCAGTTCACCGCCATCATCAACAGAGCTTAAGTTGAGTCCGTCGGTGTGCACAGCGATATTGATGTCAAAGGGTAGCTCTTTGAAGCTAAATCGAAAATGCTTACCCGCCAACTGATTTAATCGCTCGGTTGAATTCGGGTCCTGCTGCAACAGTGCATTGATAGTGCGCTCAAGCACCATCCACGGAATCAATTGCCAAATCATTAAAATTTGTATCCTCGATGAAGTGCGACAATACCGCCCGTCAAGTTTTGATAGTCGGCGTTCTCGTAACCCGCTTCCGACATCATCTGTTTCAGTGTCTCTTGATCAGGATGCATACGAATCGACTCAGCTAAATACTGGTAACTGTCTGCATCATTGGCAACCAGTTGCCCCATTTTGGGCAAAATATTAAATGAGTAAAAGTCGTAAAGCTGATTCAGTGTCGCAGTTGTTGGCTTGGAAAACTCTAAGATCAGTAAACGACCGCCTGGCTTCAATACCCGTAACATTGATCGTAAAGCAGCTGGCTTATCCGTCACATTTCGCAAACCAAAAGCAATAGTCACAATATCAAAACTATTATCAGCAAAGGGCAGGTTTTCTGCGTCTGCTTGTACACAATTTACGTTACCAACTATCCCTTTATCGCGTAATTTGTCACGTCCGACCTTTAACATAGCATCGTTAATGTCAGCCAACACAACCTCGCCGGTATCTCCGACACGACGCGAGAACTGTGCCGTTAAATCGCCCGTGCCACCGGCGATATCGAGCACTTTCATGCCTTTACGTACACCACTGCAGTCTATGGTATAGCGTTTCCAAACACGGTGGATCCCCATCGACATGAGGTCATTCATAACATCATACTTGGCTGCCACTGAGTTAAATACATTGGCAACGAGGCCTTTTTTCGCATCCTTTGGCACGCGCTGGTAGCCAAAGTCGATTCCATCTTCGTGTTTATCTGACATAATTTTTCCTAACGACTTTTTACCCTATTGTACGGGCGTCACTGCTGTAATACTACACCTGAGCGTAATGATCTCGCCGTGGTAACCACCGCGCAATCAACGCATTGACAGTGTTGGGGTACTTGCGAATAAGCTCCTCGGCAACCGTCTGAGCCTCGGGTATTAATACCTCATCACGTTCAATATCCGCCACTTTCATCTGTGTTAGACCGGTTTGTCGTTGTCCGAGAAGTTCACCGTACCCTCGGATCTCCATATCTCGTTGCGCGATCACAAAGCCATCATTACTATCCCTTAATACGGACAAACGCTCGGTCGCGGTTCTTGATAAGGGCGTTTTGTAGAGCAAAACACAATGACTCGCTACCGAGCCTCGACCCACACGTCCTCGTAACTGATGAAGCTGCGCTAAGCCTAATCGTTCTGGGTTCTCGATAATCATTAAAGATGAATTAGGTACATCGACACCCACCTCGATCACAGTGGTCGCCACCAGCAAGTCAATTTCGCCGCTTTTAAAACGCGACATTACCGCTTCCTTTTGGTCGGCTTTCATACGCCCATGCACGAGTCCGACCGTCAACCCATCCAGTTGTTCTTGTAACTCCGTTGCGGTGTCTTCAGCCGCCTGACATTCCAACACCTCAGATTCTTCAATCAAAGTACAGACCCAATAAGCTTGTCGACCTTCGTGAGTACACACTTCGCGCACACGCTCGATCACTTGGTCACGTCGTGTATCCGGGATGGCAACGGTTGTGATCGGTGTACGCCCCGGCGGTAGCTCGTCAATTACTGACGTCGCTAAGTCCGCATAGGCGGTCATCGCTAACGTTCGCGGAATCGGTGTGGCTGTCATAATTAATTGGTGCGGTTGAAAGCCCGCTTGTACACCTTTTTCTCGCAATTGTAACCGCTGATGCACACCAAAACGGTGCTGTTCATCAATAATAACTAACGCGAGTGAGTGATAGTGCACGTCGGCTTGAAATAATGCATGGGTGCCTACAATTAGCTGAACTCTACCGCTCGCAAGCTGCTCCAACGTGCGCTGACGCGCCTTGCCCTTGCTGCGCCCACTGAGCCAAGCAACTTCAATACCCAAGGGTGCGAACCATTGCTCGAACGTCAGCGCATGCTGTTCTGACAGAATTTCGGTGGGCGCCATAATCGCCACTTGATGACCTTGTTCGATAGCAGCCAATGCGGCCAGGGCCGCCACGAGCGTTTTCCCCGAGCCCACGTCACCTTGCACCAAACGCATCATCGGCTGTTCGCGCGCGAGATCCGCATGGATTTCACTTAATACGCGCTGCTGTGCAGCCGTTGGCTTAAACGGGAGTTGCTTTAAGAATTCACTTTGTAAGTGCGGATCCGCATTCAGCGCATGAGCACGCTCTTGCTGACGTTTTTCACGTAACTGCAATAAACTGACCTGATGTGCAATCAATTCTTCCATTGCTAACCGCTGTTGTGCAGGATGTGACCCCTGTTCAAGTTGCGCAAGACCAACATCCTTGGGCGGGTTATGCAGTGTTTTGAGTGCCTCGACCAAAGATAGATCGTGGGGCTGAAGAGATTCTGGCAATAACTCGGGCAACGCTCGCTCGGTCACATAAGAGAGAGCTTGGTCGATAATCTTACGTAGAGAAGCCTGATAGACGCCCTCGGTCGTGGGATAGATAGGCGTCAAGGTATCGGGTAACTCAATCGCGTCGGATGAAGAAAGTACACGATATTCGGGATGAATCACTTCTAGACCGCTAAGCCCCGCACGCACTTCACCAAAGACTAGTAACGAGGTGCCAGCGCTGAACTGTTTTAGTTGCGCAGCGCTAAATTGGAAAAAGCGCAATGTCATAGTGCCGGTTTCGTCACGCACTCGGCACACCAACATACGCTTGCGACCATATTTAATGTCCGCATTATCGACAGTTACCTGAAAGTGACCCGCCACCCCAGGACGCGCATAAGCAATTCGGTAAACCTGTGTGCGATCCTCATACCGCGCAGGTAGATGAAAGATCGCATCATTTACCGTCACTAAGCCCAGCTTTTCCAACTTCTTAGCGACTTTATCGCCGACTCCTTTGAGCGTGGTCAGTGGAATTTTGCTGAGAGGCTGCATTGATTAGGCTCGCTTTTTAGCGGCACGCATGGCTAACCACCACTCGTTATCCGCGACAATTTGTCCGTGTTCATCTAGCGGAGGATACGGTAGTCCCTTGCGTTTACAGGCTTTGGCATAAATTGGGTGGCCACCTTCAAACAATACGCGATGCTGTTCGGTATCACTTAAACGCATAGCGTCATACATACCCGCTTGCTCTCGCTGACGCTGCGCCTCATAAAGCATCACCGCACCTGCCACTGAGACATTCAGCGACTGCACCATACCCACCATCGGAATCTTGACGTGATGATCGGCAATTTTCAGCGCCTCTTCGGTCGCACCATGCTTTTCCTGACCTAACAAGATTGCAGTAGGCTGGGTGTAATCGATTTCACGAAAATCCACCGCTTGATCAGACAAGTGAGTCACCACCACTTGCATACCCTGTTGCTTTATTTGCTCTACCGCAGGGCTTAACTGGCTATGATGATGCACATTAACCCAGTTTTGACTTCCCAAAGCAGTGCCGCCGGATACGCGCATTTTACTGCTAAGCCAAATGGCATGCATTTCATGGACGCCGACAGCATCCGCAGTACGCACCACCGCAGATAAATTATGATGCTTATGCACCCCTTCCATGACGACGGTTAAGTCGGGCTGGCGAAACGCCAGCATCTCGGTAATGCGTTGATAACGTTCTGGACTCATTGATAGCCTTTAACTTCTATGCTTTCTTACTACATCGTAAATATCAGTACGACGATCTTTCTTATTAGTCACTGAACCTTCGTGATGCAGATAACGCAGTTCATCTAAATTCAAATCAGAGAACATTAACATTTCTGTATTCGGAGTCGTCTCTGACATCACCGCATCGTGTGGGAAGGCAAAGTCTGACGGCGAAAATACAGCAGACTGCGCGTATTGTACGTCTAAGCTTTCGACTTCAGGTAAGTTACCAACACTGCCACAAATCACTACGTAACACTCGTTTTCAACGGCACGTGCCTGTGCACAGTGGCGAACTCGCAGATACGCGTTCCGTGTATCGGTCCAAAAGGGCACAAACAAGATCTCAAGTCCCTCTTCAGCCATAATACGACTCAACTCAGGAAATTCGACGTCGTAACAAATCAAAATACCGACACGCCCCGCATCGGTGTCAAATACGCGCACATCATCGCCGCCTTCAATGACCCAGTCACGCTTCTCGTGCGGAGTGATATGCAGTTTACGCTGCTCTTCAACTGAGCCATCGCGACGACACAGGTAAGACACGTTGTAAATACTCTCGCCTTCTTGTAATGGCATTGAGCCCGTGATGATATTGACGTTGTAACTGACCGCCATTTGCGACATTTCGCGTTTAAATCGCTCGGTGAAACCGGCGAGAAAGCGAATAGCATTCATCTGTTGACTCTGATCGGTTAACCCCATCAGCGGCGCATTAAAGAATTCAGGTAGCACAGCAAAGTCACTCTGATAGCTTGAAAGCGCATCAACAAAGTACTCGACTTGCTGCAGAAGCTCATCGACAGACTCGACTGACCGCATTTGCCACTGCACCGCACCAACACGCACATTCTGAACCCGCGTATTCAACATGTTTGTCGAAGGATCGTAGAGGAAATTATTCCACTCCAACAACGTGGCGAAACCCCGCGAACGTTCGTCCTCAGGCAAATATTTTCCGAGCAAACGCTTCACACTAAAGTCGTTCGCTAACTGGAACGTGAGAATCGGATCATAAATTTCACGACGTTGAACTTTGTCTAAGTACTGTGACGGAGACAGATCGTTTGAGTACTTGTGATAATTAACGATACGTCCACCGGCAAGAATAGCGCGCAGGTTTTTCTGTCGGCATAGCTCTTTGCGTGCATCGTATAAACGACGGCCTAAACGATAACCGCGATAATCCGGATGAATCAGCACATCAAGGCCATACAATGCATCGCCTTTCTTATCATTAAGAATGGCTTCGCGATGCCCAATCAAATCATCGTAAGTGTGCGGGTTCGAAAATTTGTTATAGGCAACTTTCACGGTCAACGCGACACCAATAATACGACCATTATCTTCGAGGCAAAACTGTCCTTCGGCGAAGTCTTTGATTAACTTCTCGATGGTAAAACTGCTCCACGCACCACCGATATCGGTGTAGATGGCATCCATTAACTCTTTTAACTGCTCGTAATCATCTAATCGAAGATTACGAATCTGAAGATGCAATTCTTCTGGGCTCATACTTGCCTCTTTACGTCAATTACTATACGAGTAGTGTACACGGTTTTTAATAAAGGTTGCATCACAACAGTTAGCTATATAAACTTCTGGACGTCTAAATATAATAATGAATTAACCATAAAGGTCACCTATGTCGTCACAAATTCCTGCGCAACCCGCCAGCGCTAAGGCGCTGTTGCCACTCGCCTTGTTCCTCGCGCTGTTTTTAGGAACAGGCATTTATTTTCAGTCAGAGGGTGTGGAATACGCTTTTTATCAACTGCCAAGTCCCGTCGCTATTTTACCTGCGATTGCGTTAGGTATTTTGCTCAGCAAACAAGCGTTCGAGGAACGCATCGCCACCTTTGTCGCGGGCGTGGGTGACAGCAACATTGTCACCATGTGCATGATCTATTTATTAGCCGGCGCATTTTCTACGGTCGCCGAAGCAACCGGTGGTGTTGATGCCATGGTAGCTCTGGGGTTAGGTATTATCCCGGCGTCATTTCTCCTGCCTGGCCTGTTTATTATTGCTGGTGTGATCTCGACCGCAATGGGGACTTCAATGGGTACCTTGGCTGCCCTCGCTCCCGTCGCGTTGGGCATTGGCGAAGCAACAGATATCAGTCTGCCTTTGCTCGCAGGGGTCTTGGTCAGTGGTGCCATGTTCGGTGATAACTTATCCATCATTTCAGACACAACAATTGCAGCCACACGCACACAAGGCTGCAGTATGCGAGACAAGTTTAAAGCAAACTTAAAAATCTCGATTCCCGCAGCGATCATCACCTTGCTGTGGTTAGTCAGTTACGACACCAGTAACGCGCCTTTGAACATTCCTGAAGCCAACCTATGGTTATGTATTCCCTACTTCGCCATCATTGTGCTAGCAGTAATGGGCTTGAATGTATTTGCGGTGTTAGGTCTCGGTATCGTATTGGCTGCTGCATTTGGCATGGTTGCGGTAGATTACCAGTGGGTGAAATTTAGTCAGGATATCTACGATGGCTTTTCATCGATGCAAGAAATCTTCTTGCTGTCGTTGCTGATAGGTGGGCTTTCGGGCTTGATCCGTCAGCAGGGCGGTTTGGCTTTCCTTGCCAAAGCCGTTGAAGCGGTCACCAGCCGCTTAAGTAAGCACAAACAACGGTCTTCTGCGCTTGGCGTCGCTGGCCTTACATCACTTACAAATCTCTGTGTTGCGAATAACACGGTGAGTATTCTGCTTGCGGGAGAAGTCAGTGCACGCTTAGCTAAAAAAGGTAATTTAGCAGCGCGCCAAAGCGCCAGCTTATTGGATATTTTTGCCTGTGTTGTGCAAGGCGTCTTGCCTTATGGCGCGCAGGCATTACTCATGGGGGCGAGTTTCGGTATTTCGCCATTGTCGGTGAGTATCCATACCGGCTATTGCTTTATCTTAGGTGCAGTCGCTTTGGTGATTATCGTATGGCGCAAGCCACTTGAAGATCGTATACCGGAGCAAACAGAAGCGGTCACTTAGACCGCTTCTATCAAAAATTAATTGGTACTTGGTAATTCGAGAATACCGTCGATTTCAATCTGAGCACCTTTGGGCAGCTGCTTCACACCAATAGCCGCGCGCGCTGGATAAGGTTTGCTGAAGTGGCGAGCCATGACCTCATTGACGATGGCAAACTCACCTAAATCAGTTAAGTAGATTTGTACTTTCACCATATCCTGAAGTTCGCCACCGGCGGCTTCACACACCGCTGCTAGGTTCTTAAATACCTGCTCGGCTTGCTGTTGAAAGTCCTCAGAGACCAACTCCATGGTTTCGGGATCAAGCGGGATCTGACCCGAAAGGTAGACAGTAGTGCCAATTTTTACCGCTTGCGAATAAGTGCCGATCGCCGCAGGCGCTTTATCTGTTGCAATGATTACTTTAGACATTTTACTTCCTTAAGCGCGTCACGCGCTGAACATCGGGCATCTTACGGATATGACGGATCACGTCAGCAAGATGCTTTCTATTTTTAATAGTCAGTGCCACATCAATAAAATAAATGTTGGCATCGATTTCTTCAGTTTTAAGACCATCGATATTACAACCCGTCGTCGCAATAGCTGACGTGAGTTTAGCGAGCGCACCTTGATGGTTAATAATCTCGATTCTAATCTCTGAAATAAATTCCGCTTCAGGGTTATTATCCCACTCCACTGGAAAGTAGCGGCCTGGCTCTTCCTCATGACCGCGAACGTTTTTACACTCACGACGGTGAATGACCAGACCTTTCCCTGGACTCACATGAGCAATAATGTCGTCACCAGGAATGGGTCGACAGCATTTCGCAAAACTCACCAATAGCCCTTCGGCACCCTTAATGGATAAACTCTTGCGACTCAAACTTTCGTCCTTGAAAGGCTGTAGCTCACCCAGTAAGCGCTTTGCAACTGCCAATGACATGAGGTTACCCAGGCCAATTTGTTTTAATAACTCGCCACGTGTTTCTATTTTAAGCTCCGCGATTACCCGCTCAAACTCAGCGTTCGGAATCTCATCATAGCTCAGCGAACCTAAAGCAGATCGCAATAGACGCTCGCCTAAATGCTCAGCTTCGGATGCTTGCTGTCCTTTCAAAAACTGTCTAATTTTCGCACGAGCCTTGCCCGTTACAACGAAGTTGAGCCATGCGATATTAGGCCGTGAACCTGGAACGGTTTTAATTTCTACCGTTTGTCCCGTTTCCAATGGTTTACTCAATGAGTAAGTACGATGATTAACACGAGCACCGACGCATGTATTGCCCACATCGGTATGTACTGCATAAGCGAAGTCGACAGCAGTAGCGCCTTGAGGTAACTCGACGATGCGCCCATCTGGCGTAAATACGTATATTTCGTCGGGGAACAAATCCGATTTCACGTTTTCAATAAACTCGAACGAACTACCCGCGCTTTGTTGCAGCTCCAACAGGCTTTGCATCCATTTACGCGCTCTTACCTGAGCCGTGGTGCCCGAGTCATCATTATTTTTATAAAGCCAGTGTGCAGCCACCCCGCGATCGGCCATCAAGTCCATTTCTTCCGTACGAATTTGAATCTCGACAGGAACGCCGTGGGGCCCTTTGAGGGACGTATGTAGCGACTGATAACCGTTCGATTTCGGAATCGCAATGTAGTCTTTAAAACGTGTTTCAATCGGTTTATATAAGTTATGCAGCGCACCCAACACGCGATAACACGTATCCACTGAATCAACGATGACACGAAAAGCATAAATGTCCATCACCTGATTAAAGCGCAACTCTTTGTTCAGCATCTTGCGATAAATACTATGCAAATGCTTCTCGCGTCCCATCACTCGCGCGCTGATGTGGTTACCTTCAAGTCGAGCCTGAATTTCATGCTGAACACGCTCCATAAACTCACGCCGATTGCCGCGCGCTTTTTTGACCTCCGACTCTAGAAGTTTCGCGCGCCATGGAAACAGCGCCCAAAAGCCGAGTCGCTCGAGTTCATTTTTAACATCGTGAATACCCAATCGATGCGCAAGCGGCGCATAAATTTCTAGTGTCTCTCGGGCAATCCTGCGACGTTTATCGGGTCTTAAGTGCTGTATTGTTCGCATGTTATGCGTACGGTCAGCTAGCTTGATCAAAATGACACGAATATCCTGCGTCATCGCCATGATCATTTTACGATAGTTTTCGGCTTGCGCTTCTTCTTTGGAATTAAACTGCAATTTATCAAGCTTTGATACACCCTCGACCAACGAGGCAACCGTTGACCCAAACATCTCAGCGAGTTCTTCTTCTTTGATCTCGGTATCTTCGATCACATCGTGTAGTAAAGCCGCCATCAACGTTTCATGGTCAAGGCGCATATCGGCAAGCAAACTAGCCACAGCGACTGGGTGGGTTATATAAGGCTCACCGCTGCTGCGTTTCTGACTACTGTGTGCATCCTTGGCCACTTTAAAGGCATGTTCAACACGATCAATTTGATCGCTTGGTAAATACTCACTTATTTGATTTTTCAGGCCTTCAAATAAATACACCGAAAGACTCCATTTATGGGCGATAAGGCAAAGTTTCTTCTGCGGTTAATACCGACACTAACTGACAGCATAAGAGCAAAAGACAAAAAAGCCAACGGAATACACCGTTGGCTTTTAGTATGAGTGCGAACTCATTGTGCTAAAGGGCTAGCCTCTAGCTAATAATTAGCTTATTCAACGCGACGCAACGCATCAACGGCGCGCATCTCTTCTGCGTCTGCTTCTTGCTGCGCTGCACGTTCTTCAGCATCTAAACGATCTGCGTCGATTTTACCCTGCTCGATCTCGCGTAAAGCGATAACCGTGGGCTTCTCGTTTTTAGTTTCAACCAATGGATCTTTGCCTTGGACTGACAGCTGACGCGCTCGGCGTGCAGCAAGCAAGATCAAATCAAAACGGTTACCTACGCGGTCAACAGCGTCTTCTACAGTTACGCGAGCCATGCTCTACTCTCCATCCAACCTGAGTGAAATTCTTCGAAAGGCTAATAATTATACGGAAATAAGCGCAATTAGCCAAGTAATTCGTTAATCACCGCTTTATGGCGCTCTTGCTGCACGGCCATTGCATTGCGTTGCGCTAAAACAATATGCTCGAGCTGTGCCAGTGAGTCATCAAACTGGTCATTCACCAACAAATAATCAAACTCATGGTAGTGCGACATTTCTGCTTGTGCTTTTGCCATCCGCTTACTGATGACTTCATCACTGTCTTGTCCGCGGCGCCGAAGTCGCTGTTCTAAAGTTGCCAAACAAGGCGGCATAATAAAAATAGAGCAGGTGTCAGGATGATGTTCGCGCACTTGTTGCGCGCCTTGCCAGTCAATATCAAGAAAAATGTCAATGCCGGCGGCTAAGCCTTCTTCAATAACCTTTTTAGAAGTGCCGTAGTAGTTATCAAACACTTTCGCCCACTCGTAAAATTCACCTTTCTCGATACGCTCCTCAAAGCTTTCAGCCGATAAAAAGTGATAGTGTATGCCATCATGCTCACCGGGACGTGGAGCACGTGTTGTGCAAGAGACAGAGACCTGCATCGAGCCATCATTATGTTTGTTTAAAAGAGCACCGATAAGGCTCGACTTGCCCGCTCCGCTTGGAGCCGCGATGATAAATAGATTGCCAGTGTGATTTGCCATAGAAAACACAGTACCTTGCTTTATATGGCGAAGAAGAATAACACGAGCAACGAGATTTGGAAAAAGTTAACATTCACTCTTCGTGACTAAATCAGTATTATTAATGCTTTTAACGTGCGCTAGGGAAGCTATGAGCAATACACACCAAGGCAAAACATCGGTCGGCTTTGCGATTTTATTATTAATACTGCTAGGCTTAAACCTACGCCCGTTATTGACATCAATCGGGCCATTGACGCAAGCCCTACAAGCAGCTACAAGCATGCCTTACAGTAGTTTCTCGCTGCTCACCACTATTCCTATCATGATGATTGGTGTGCTCGCTTTGTTTGCCGGTCGAATGACCCGAGCGCTAGGCTATCAACGGGGAATTGCCACAGGTTTATTGGTACTGATTGCCGGCTTAGTCATTCGGGCATGGCCTGCCTCCGCCGCAATATTGGTGGTCAGCGCGGTTATTGGCGGTTTTGGCATTGCTTTACTGCATATCATTATTCCCGAACTGACTAAACAGCAATTTCGTCATCGTCTCGGAGCCATGACCGGTCTTTGGTCCGCAGCACTGATGGGCGGCGCGGCGCTTGGCGCAGTAGTGACACCATGGCTTGACGCTCACTTTAGTTCCCACTCAGTTGCTCTCGCCAGTTGGGCATTACTGGCACTTATAACGCTAATACTATGGCTGAGCCCAGCGAACCGTGTGCCTAAAGCCGATATCCTGCCACGCCATGAATTACTTAAAGCCTTTAAATATCCTCGAAGCTGGCTATTAGGTGCCTATTTTGCCCTAGTTAATGCAGGTTACGCCGGGTTTATAGCCTGGATAGCGCCTTTTTATGGTGAATTCGGTTGGACCACTCAACAGGCAGGTAATCTTCTCGCGCTGTTTTCGTTAGTGCAGGTGATGGGTGCTCTGATTCTTCCGACCCTATCACGTAGCATGGATCGCCGTCCGTGGCTGGCATTGGCGGTGATCACACAAATGGTTGGGTTTGCTGGGCTCTGTTGGCTACCTGAGCAGGCGCCTTGGCTGTGGTCAGCACTTTGTGGTTTCGGCTTAGGAGGTGCATTCCCATTGTGTATTGTCATGGCACTCGATCACATCGACGATCCGGTGCAGTCGGGCAGACTCGTCTCGTTTATGCAAGGTATCGGATTTATTTTTGCCAGCATAATGCCATTAGTGACCGGCGCATTTCGTGATATTAGCGGTAACTATCAGTTAGGATGGGGATTTCACATTCTAGTTGGCGTCGTCATCTTGTTAATGACGACGCGGTTTAGACCTTCAGGGTATAAAGCAGCTTTTTCAGTTACGCGGTAATACGCGCTCGAGAGCGTCTTCAACTAGCTGATTTAATGCTGTTTTTTCTAGCCCTCGGTGAGCGTATGTGGTCACGCCAATGAGTGTAGCTTGATAGAGCACCGCAAGACGCTCTGGATCTTCATCTGGACCCAATTGACCGCGCTCTTTAGCAAGCAAAAATGCTTCTTTGAAGATGTTCTCGAATCGATCAATATAACTAATTGCGGTTGATGCATCCGCATCATCGAGCGTGTGTAACTCGAGAAGGCTTTTTACAACCATACACGCCATGCTTGGCTTTTGCTGACCACACTCA